>JAZRQE010000052.1:0-63269 GCA_045649545.1 Acutalibacteraceae bacterium | reverse complement strand
CCCAAAGGATTGAGAATTTTAAAATAAAAAAAAGCGTAGCCATTGGCTACGCTTAAATTTTTTGGTTAACCTAAAAATTCATACAGCAGTGTTCCTGTAATAATAAGCAGTATTCCGCAAATTGTTTTCCAGGAGATTTTTTCTTTTGTAAACATTGCCGAGAGTGATGCAGTTGACGCTATACTCATACCGATTATTGCTGTGGTTGCAGTTGCATTTCCTTCAAAAAATGCTAACCTAAAGAAGTAAAATGCACCGAATGCCGCAACACCCGAAAGAACGATAAAAATAATTTCTGTAAAGGAAATTCTGCCAATACCGTGTTGTAAACCTCGGATAAAAATGGCAATAAGCGAGATTAAAAGGGTGGCGGTGAGAATCAAGGTCCATTCAACAGCCATACTGTTTATTGATACACTAGAATTTTTTATTATGTAAGCACCTGCGGTTGCAATAGAGGCTAAAACACCGAATATAAGCGTCTTTCCGCTGTTTTTCTTTGATTTTGAAATTGTAAATATAATTCCCAAACCGATAAGTATCAAGCAAATAATCGGAACTAAAACAGATGAATATGCTTTGTTAAACACGTTCAACAAAATAATCAGCCAAGGTGCTGTACGCATAATGGATGAAACACCGGTTGTACTTCCCGATTTGAGCGATATGTGGTAGCATATCAATGCAACACAAAGTGCTAACGCGGTCAAAATTATGTATAGCCAATCAGTCCCGTCGGCAGTTGAAATCAGGCTTGTTTTATTTTCAAAAACAAGAACAAACCAGGCACCTAAACTTATAATAAGTGTACGAAGTGCAGTGACAACAGAAGCATCGGCTTTTCTTGCACCCACTTTTGCGAAAACTACCGATAAAGATAGGGTGATTGCACTGATTATTGCGTATAAAATCCACATAACAGTATCCTTTCAAAAAATATACTTAATTATACATGCCTTTTCTCTAATTTTCAACAAAAAGCTCGCCTTGTTTTAATTTTTGCTTTTTGAACTCTGAATTAATATAATTGAGAACTCTCTTTTTGTCGGCTGACCAAAGCGGTGCGATTAAATCTTTTTTAGCACCGTCACCTGTGAGTCGGTGAACAACCATATGGGGTGGAATTCTTTTCAAACAACCTATTAAAAGGTTGGTGTATTCTTCTAAAGTCGGAAGTGTAAAACTGTGTGTATCGTACATTTCGGCAAGCTTTGTACCTTTTAATACGTGCATAAGATGTATTTTTATGCCGTCAACATGAGCTTTTCCAATGTATTCGGCGGTTTTATATATCATTTCTTCGGTTTCAAAGGGAAGTCCGATTATCATATGAACAATGACTTCGATACTGTGTTTTTTCAAATCACGTACAGCCTGGTCAAACACAGATAAATCATACTGTCGGTTGATGAGTTTTGCGGTAGCAGGGTGGATGGTCTGCAATCCGAGCTCAACCCATACAGGTTTAATTTTATTTAGCCTTTCTAATAAATCTAACACAGCGTCAGGTAGGCAATCGGGCCTTGTTGCGATGGAAAGTGCGACAATGTCTGGGTGTGAAATAGCCTCGGCAAATATTTTTTCGAGGTATTCTATTGGTGCGTAAGTGTTAGTAAAATCTTGAAAATAGGCAATATATTTGTCGGTTTTGATTTTATTAGCCACTCGTGATTTTGCTTTTTCGATTTGGGTGTATATGGAGTCACATCGTTGCTCGGCAAAATCGCCTGAACCACGTGCTGAACAGAAAATGCATCCGCTATTACTTAAAGTTCCGTCTCGGTTAGGGCAGGACATTCCGCCTGAAAGGGCAAGCTTATACACCTTGCAACCGAATTTCTCTTTTAAATAATCATTTAATGACCGATACATTTTCTCACCGCCTTTTATCAACTTTAATTATATAAGAATTAAAATTGTTGGTCAAGGTAATTGTAAATGTAAAGTTTTAAAAAATATTATAAAAAGTAGTAAAATCGTAAAAATTTGTATTGACAAACCAAAACAACTGTGGTAATATAGCAGGGTCGAGCGAGTGTGCTGGAATAGGCAGACAGGCACGTTTGAGGGGCGTGTGTCAACGACGTACGAGTTCAAGTCTCGTCACTCGCACCATTAGTTACAAACCCGAACATTTTACCAATCGGTAAAACGTTCGGGTTTGTTGTTTTTTTATAAAGATATTAAATTAGTAAATATCTAAAAACTCTCATAAAATTAAATATGCCCAAACTCCGTTTTTGTGTGTGATGTTTAACTTGATAGTTAAAGCACAAAATAATAGTAAAATAATGATATGAAACGGAGGTTTTGATATGAAAAAAAGAATTATTACCAATCAAACAATAAACTTATTTAAAAACCATTTAATTGAGAATGAAAAAGCAAAAGCAACTGTTGAAAAGTATATGCGTGATTTACGTCTGTTTATTAAGTATGCCGTAGACAAGCCTTTGGATAAAACGCTTTTATTGGAATATAAGGCATCCTTGGGACAAACCTACGCCATCAGAAGTGCAAACTCCATGCTGGCGGCTCTTAATGCTTATTTGCATTTTATGGGATGGTATGACCTATGTGTGAAGCAGTTTAAGATACAAAAAGACGCATATTGTTCCGAAGAAAAGGAATTAACTAAAGCAGAATATACAGCTCTTGTAAGGACTGCAGAACAAAAGAAAAACGAACGCTTGTCCCTTGTGGTACAAACGATTTGCGGGACAGGTATTCGTGTCAGTGAGTTGCAGAGTATAACAATTGAAGCTGTACAGCGGGGTGAGGCAGTGGTTTCCTGCAAAGGTAAGACAAGAAAAATATTCATTGTCAAGGCACTGCAGAAAAAACTGTTGAGTTATGCGATAAAACAAGGAATCACCAAAGGCGTACTGTTTATAACTAAAAACGGCAAACCGTTAAATCGCAGTAATATATGGAGAGAAATGAAGTCTCTGTGTGAACAGGCAGGCATTTCACCGCAAAAGGTTTTTCCTCACAATCTGCGGCATTTATTTGCTCGAACCTTTTACGGAATAGAAAAAGACATCGCAAAACTGGCTGATATTCTCGGTCATTCCAATATTAATACCACACGAATTTATATAATTACTACCGGTGCAGAGCATCAGCGACGTATGGAAAATATGCGGCTGATTATTTAAAAAATAAAAACCGCCACATTTCAGCAGCGGTTTGAATATCACATAATGGTTATTATGTTGTATTAGTAATGTAAATAGATAGTATTCTTTTGTCAAAAGCTCAGAGAGAATTAAAAATAGACGCAACAAATTAAGACCTTTAAAAAAATTACCAAAAGGTCTTAATTTTCACGCCCAAAATCCGTCAAATTTATGTAAATCTTATTTTTTGTAAAAAAACACTTGTAATTTTATTTGTATTATGCTATAATTCGAAATACTTAAAAAGTAACAAGACATATTTGTTTGTCTTTGCGAACAACATAATAACCATTATGTTGCTAATTGCAATTATTTATTAAGCGGACACATAATCTTAACAAAGTGAGTTTCGTACCTACATAACAAATAAAACAGACCTCGTGCCTGAGCCTTAGAGCCTGTGCCATTTAATCGTTTAATATGATTATGGTACGGGCTTTTCTTTTTTTTAGATTTTAGGACGCAAGCGAGAGCAAAAAACGAGGTGATTCTATTGCAAGAAATATTACAGCACAATTTAACTGATGACGATACAAATACAACGCGGCGACGATTTTTCTGCCCTTTATGCGGCAAACACACAGTGTTGTGGTTGTTTCCTGACACCGAGATTAAGAATCTGCCGATTAAATGTAAACTATGTGGTAAAGAAAGCGTTATAAACGTCGAACCGCTTGATTAACTTTAAAATTACGTATAAAACAACAATATTTAAACGTGATTCCATAGATAATGACGACCCCTCGCAAAGGATTATGTGTAAACAAAGCACAAACGCTTGGCGTTTGTATTATTTTACTGATACTTGTAGTAAACACTTACAAAAGGGGAGTATTAAAATGAGACAGGATGACTTGCGTCAAGCATTGATAGATGGCACAATCCATGTCATTGCCGAGAACGGACTTGACAAAGCTACAACAAAAGCAATAAGTAACGCAACCGGCATTAACGAAGTATATATATACCGTTTCTTTGAAAACAAGGAGAAATTGTTTGAAAAGGCTTTTGAATACCTTGACAAACAACTGGTGGATAAAAATCTGTTGCACGTTGAAGTTATGTATACGCGTGATATGGATTATGAGACAAGATGCAGAATCTACTTCTTGGCAATATGGCGTTTTCTTATAGGAAATAAGGATGAAATCCTTATGTATATCCGTTACTATTATTCACCGTATTTTACGAAGCGGTCTCATGTGGTACACAAGCAAAGATATGTACCCTTAGTAAACAAGTTTAAGGACGCTTTCAAAGATGAAGCCGATGTGTGGATGATACTTAACTATATATTGAATGTAATGCTTGATTTTGCCGTAAAGGTGCATAATGAAGAGATGCCCGAAGCGGATAATTATACCGAGCACGTGTTCCGTGTGATTTATCAATCTATCAAGCAATATTTTAGGCACGAATAAGTAGAACAAGCCGAAGATATGAATCCAAAACTTAAAAGATATTAAAAATCGTTTCCAACGCGTTGGTGATAATAGTTGTGGGATTCTTATGCCTTTTGATTGCCGTTATAATGATTTTAGTTAGTTGAAACGCTTTAAAAGCGTTTCGACAAGCCACTTGTAAAGTGGCTTTAGCAAAATTAAATAATAATATTTAATTTTGCACGACACTCATTTCATTATAATTCGAGTAAAAATAGATTTTTTTTGGTAAAAATATTATTTAAAGCGAGTTGGTTTTAAATGTTACAGTTTTTTTTAGGAGTTTTAGTTGGTGGTTTAATCGGGTTTGCGGCGTTTTGTGCAATTTGTAGCATCGACGTAAACGATGACCGTATAGAATCCACCGTTAACAAAGAAAACGGAGATAGTGATAACCGAAGCAAATAACCTTGACACCGAGTTTTCAAATTTATTAGCATAAGTGCGGTTTCTGTGTTTTTAATTATTAAAAAAGTTCATTATTTGGTTTTATAGTAATACAATAGATAACCCCCTACTGTAGAAGTATTATACAGTAGGGGGTTATACTTTAATGCTTTATTTGGTTTTTAAACAAGAGTACTGTGTCGGAGTTGTTTAGTGTTAATTCGGAAATAAAGCCTGAACTGTTAAGTTTAATAGAAAATTTACCGCTTTGGGAGTTGCCGTCTATTATGAAAAATTCGCCGTTTAATCTTGGCTTAATTTCTTTAGATGCAATCAATGTATCATATATGTAAAAGGATGGGGAATTTTCAGGCACTTCTTCACGTGAATAGGATTCTGTAATCCCGTTAACATCAACGGTGACTGTCTCTTGTTTTACTTGCATTTTAAGTCCGTTTATAATATCGTCACCTGAAAAAGAAATAATTAAATTGCCGTCATTTTCAACTTCAAGTTCACCAGACAATTCCGAATTTTCAATCGTAAAATCACATTTAAATCCTGATAAAATCGGTGAAATCTCATTCTTTGCTGAATTTGAACATCCTACTGCAAAGCACATTGTAACAATAATTAAAGCAGTGAGGATTTTACGCGTATAACCACCTTATTTCTTGAGATATAAACGGCAGAACACAGTAGATAATGTGTTTATCATATCGGTGGGTGTTAGTGATAATACAGAGGTTTCTTTTACTGCAATATCTCCTGCCATAGCATGTAATTTTACCGCCAAAACAGTAGCATCGGCAGCGGTTAAACCTTGTGCCATAAAGGCTACAATCATACCTGCCAGCATATCACCCGAGCCGGCGGTTGCCATACCGGGGTTGCCGTCGGTTACAACATAATTTTCACCGTTAGGCAATGATATAATTGTATTTGCACCTTTAAGAACAGCCACAGCATTTAGGCCTTTGGCTAAACGCATTGCACTGCCTAAACGGTCATTTTGAATATCCTCAACAGTGCAACCTAAAAGACGTGAAGCCTCTTTTGGGTGGGGAGTGATTACAATATCATTTGTGTATTGCCTGATTAAGTGTATGTTTTCGGACAAAATGTTTATTCCGTCAGCATCAATTATTAGCGGAACGCTGCAGTTTTTCATAATTTCAGAAACAGTATATTTTGCTTGGTTGCTTTGACCTAATCCGCATCCAATAAGACCGACGTTGCATTTATCTATTGTGTTTATTACACGTTCTGTAACATCATCATTGACCTTACCGTTTTTTACATTTTCCAAAACGGTGCAAACGGCTTCAGGCAGGGAAGTGCCTACAATTGTATAAATGCTTTCAGGAACTATCATATTTGCAATACCAACACCGCTTTTGATAGCGGATTTTCCTGCAATTACGGCTGCACCTGCCATACCTAAACTTCCGCAGTAAATCGCGGCAGTGCCGCAATCTCCCTTGTGGAAATTTGCAGTTCTTTTGGGTAATTTTAAAATCACATCTTGGGTTTTTACAACCTGCATTATCGGGTTAACGCTTTTTAATGCTTCGTTAGGGATACCAATGGAAGCAACGGTTATTTTACCGCAAAATTCACTTGACGGATAAAGTAGATGACAGGGTTTTAGTGCGGCAAAGGTAACGGTTAAATCTGCATTTATAAAAATACCATCACTTTTCCCATTGTCACTACACATACCGCTTGGGACATCAACGGCAACTTTTTGAGCATTCGATGCATTTATGGCATTAATTGCGGCGGCGTAAACACCGTTAGGCTCACCTTTAAAGCCGGTACCAAAAATCGCGTCAACTATTATATCCGCGTCCTTAAGATACTGACAGCAAAGAGGTTCATAACTTTCAAAATCGACCGGACGTATACCTAAATCATATGCTTTAGATGCCATTTCGATAGCACTGTCGGTTGATGGCGAACCTACCGAAACAACACGTACGGCGGCGTTATCTTCAAGGAGTTTTCTTGCAATGACATAACCGTCTCCGCCGTTATTACCTTTGCCGCATACAATAACAATTTTTTTATTTTCAAGCTGATAAGTATCTCTGATTACTTTGGTTGCGGCAGCACCGGCGTTTTCCATTAGTCTTAGCCAACTCATACCAAGACCTACGGCTTTTTCTTCAACGGTTCTCATTTGTTCGGCGGTTAATACCATAGTTTACCTCCTTTAAATAGACTTATTAAATGCTGTTTTTAAGTGTGTAAGGTAAAAACTTTTTAATTGCGGTTTTTACATCCTCGTTGGGAGTGATAACTAAAAAATAATGACCGTGTCGCGGGTGCTTGATTTTAAATGCAAGTGCGGTGTCATCAGGTGTGCACCCGAAATAAACATTTATGTTACGGCTCTTTATGGGCTTGTGACGTGTGGGGTCATATTTTTCAATACTTAAAATGTCCGATGTCGTAAAATTAGCCATTCTCATTCTTTTTTTCTTGTTGGTTATTCGGTCGATGTCTATTTCATTGTTTGTAACTATGTATTCAAACTCGTTGTTAAGCTGACCGCATAGCCAATAGCCCCCGAATATAGAACCTGCGGCTAAAAGATATAACGGGAAAGAAAAAGAGGGGAAGAATACACCTAAAAAGACTAATCCTATCGCTAAAAGTATACCTAATAAAACAAATGCAATTTTGAAAGTAATTATCTTGGTATCCTGCTTTATTACAACTAACTGCTCTACAAAAACGTCCATATTTTTAATTCCTTATCACTTATTTTACTTCATTTTATCATTAAAATCATTTATATTCAAGCAGATAGATTAAGAAGTTACAAAATATTAATTTTTGCTAAATTTAAAGATGAGAAAAAACAGCGGAATTAATATCAAATCACTTGACTATATATTTTGGGTTTGTTATAATTAAATAAACAACTTTTTACAAGGAGTAATATTTATGGTAACGTTAAAATATGGTAATTCTTTAGTAAATATTAACGAAATCGGCGCCGAAATGACCAGCTTCCAATATAAGGGTGTTGATTATCTTTGGACCGGCGACCCGAAGTTTTGGGGTTGTAGTTCTCCCAACCTTTTCCCGATGACCGGCGGACTTAAGGATGATAAGTATATTCTTAACGGTAAAGAATATGTTTTGCCGAAACACGGTTTTGTTAGAAACAAAACATTTGCTATTGAGTCACAAACCGAAAATTCAGTAGTATTTTTACTTACTGCAAGCGATGAAACAAAGCAAACATTCCCGTATGAGTTTGAGCTTCGTATCAGCTATGTTTTGACCGACGGTAAGGTTACTGCAGGCTACAGTGTAACCAACTGCAATGATGAAACAATGTGGTTTTCTATAGGCTCACACGACGGTTTTATCACTCCTGAGGGTATTGAGGAATATGACCTTATTTTCCCGCAGAAAGAAACTCTTGATACATATACCTTGTTTGGTAATTTGTTAGGTCAAGACAAGACACCGGTTATTGCCGACAGTGATAGAATAGCAATGGATTACAACTATTTTGCAGTTGATGCACTTGTGTTCAAGGATTTGAAATCAAGAACCTGCCGTTTGGTTAACCGCAATACAGGTCGCGGCATTCAGCTGGATTTCCCCGGTGCACCGCGATTTGTTATATGGACTAAACCCGGTGCTCCGTACCTCTGTTTAGAGCCTTGGTTCGGTCAGGCAGATAATCTTGACAGTGATTATGATATTACTAAAAAGGAAGCCATTGAATCCTTAAAACCCGGTGAAACCTTTAAATCGGTTCGTGTAATTACGGCTTTAGAAGGTAAATAATTTTAAAATTTAGTTTAAATCCCGCTTTTGTGTTGAAAGCGGGATTTTTCTTGATTTTACTGCTTGTTTTATGGCTTTTTTGGGTTGACTTTGTGTGGGATTTTTGATATAATTTATTAGATATATAAACCTTGAAAATGCATTGGAGATGACACTTATGGTCAGAAGTATGACCGGCTACGGCCGAGGGGATGCAAACAACGAAACCTTGGCAGTTACAGTTGAGTTAAAATCGGTTAACCACCGTTTTTTTGAAGCTTCGGTACGTGCACCGCGGCAGTTTGCTTTTTTAGAAGATAAACTGAAATCGTATGTTCAGTCGCGTGTCGCAAGAGGTAAGATTGATATATTGGTTTCCTGTGATTTTTCTGCAGCTGATACCGATAAGGTTGAGGTTAACGAAGGTTTTGCAAAATCGTATATCGATGCACTGCATACGCTTGTTGAAAAGTTCGGTGTGATTGATGATATTTCTGCTTCAACAGTTGCCCGCAATTCTGATGTTTTTTCGGTTACCAAGCAAAGGGTTGACGAGGATACAGTTTGGGAATTGGTAAGCACTGCTGCTAAATTGGCAGTTGATAACTTTATCAAAGAACGCGAGACAGAGGGTAAGCGTTTAGAGGAAGATGTTATTTCAAGAACAAAAACCATTCTCGATTGGATATCGGTTGTTGAAGAACGTTCACCGAAAACCGTTATCGAATACCGTGAACGTATTGAGAAGAAAATGCGTGAGTTATTAGGCGACACTTCGGTTGATGAGCAGAGGCTTATTACCGAAACTGCTATTTTTGCTGACCGCGTTGCTGTGAATGAGGAAACTGTGAGACTTCGCAGTCATATCGCTCATTTTTCGGAGATGTGTGAGGCAGGCGGTGTTGTTGGTAAGAAGTTGGATTTTACTGTTCAGGAAATGAACCGCGAAACCAATACAATCGGCTCAAAATGTCAGGATGTTGAGATTTCACATATTGTTGTTGATATTAAGTCCGAGATAGAAAAGATTAGAGAGCAAATTCAAAATATTGAATAATATAATGACGATAGAATGTCGAAACGCTTATTCTGCGTTTCGACAAGCCGATGTAATCGGCTTTTGCCAATTCAAATAATATAAATTTGAATTGGCTCGATATTTATTGTAACGGTTAAAGTCAAATTTTCAAAGAAAATTTGTGACCAAATCAAAGATTTGGTGTCAAAATAGTGCTTTTAAACACTATTTCGACTTTCTATAACCGTTATTGCGGAGGGCGTTTATGAAACTTATCAATATAGGCTTCGGCAATATGGTTTCGGCAGAGCGTTTGGTGGCGATTGTCAGTCCTGACTCTGCACCGATTAAGCGTATTATTCAGGAAGCAAAAGAAAAAGGCACTTTAATTGATGCAACCCACGGAAGAAGAACAAGGGCGGTTATTATTACCGACAGTGACCTTATAATTCTTACATATTTGCAGTCGGAAACGGTTGCGGCGAGATTAGAGGAAACTGAGACCGATGAGATGGAGGATGATGAGGATGAATAAAGGTGCGTTAATCATTATTTCGGGTCCGTCGGGTTCGGGTAAAGATACTGTTTTAAAAGAACTTTTCAAAAAAATGCCTGAAATTGAGTTTTCAATTTCCAGTGTGACACGAAAAATGCGTGACGGAGAAGTAGAGGGTGAAAAATACAACTTTATTTCCCGCGAAAAGTTTGAGTTAATGATTAAAGAAGACGCTTTGCTTGAATATAATCTTTACTGCGATAACTATTACGGAACACCAAAAGCACCTGTTGAAAAGTGCATATCTTCGGGCGGTGAGATTATACTTGAGGTCGATGTTAACGGTGCTGCAAATGTACGCAAGAACTGTACTGATAACTACAGTATTTTTATTGCACCGCCGTCTTTTGAGGTTCTAAAAAACCGCTTGACCGGTCGTGGTACCGAAACTCAAGATGTTATTGAAAAACGATTGGCTCAAGCTAAAGCCGAAATGGCAAGAGCTGATGAATATGATTACATAGTTGTTAATGACGATTTGTCTAAAGCGGTTGAGGATGTTCGGTCGATAATTTTGAATGAACGTTTAAAGGTTAACCGCAATTCTGATTTGTTAGAAAATATTTTAAAATAAATTTTAAAGCCTAATAAAAGGCAGAATGGAGAAAAATTATGCTTAACCCTTCAATTGGAGTACTTATCGAAAACACAGATAGCCGTTACAAACTCGTTTTGGACGTTGCTAAAACTGCACGCGAAATTGCAAAAGAGGCTCAGGATAACGGTGAAATCATTATTGAAAAACCTGTGACCTTGGCTATGGACCAGATGGCAACTGCTGTTTTAGGTAGTGAAGAATAATATTTATTTTTAAATTAAATTTTTAAAAAAAGGATGTGGCTTGCCGTGGATAAACCGATTATTGTCAGCGTTGCTGTAGACCAGACGGTTTATTTAATCGACAAGCCATATGATTATTTTGTACCTGAAATTTTAGGTGACAAAGCACAGGTTGGTTGCAGGGTTTTGGTGCCTTTCGGTAACGGAAATATCAGAAAAACCGGTGTAATTTTAGGATATTCCGAGTTTGAGGAAACAAAAAAACTAAAATCTATTATCAGTGTTTTAGATGACGAGCCGATTTTGAGTGAAGAAATGCTCGAATTGGCTAAATTCATCCGCACTGAAGCCTATTGCACGTGGTATAACGCCGTTCGTGTTTTGCTGCCGCCGGGAATAAACTATAAGGTTCGTCAGGAATATGAGTTAAGCGAAACTGCTTCTGAGATTTACCCTGATTTAAGTGACGAATTAAAACCGCTTGCCGATATTTTGCTCAAATCTAAAGTCGTTACTAAAGAGTCGGTTTATAGGGCTTTGGAGCTTCAAGAAAACTGCGGGCTTATAGAAAAATTAATTTCTAAAGGCTTCGCGGTGCGTAGCGGAACTGCCGTAAGAGCAGTGGGTGATGCATCCTTAAAAATGGTGCGTTTGACCGATTTGGCGAATGATTTATCCGGCATTAAATTAACACCTAAACAAAAGCAACTTGTTGCGGTATTAAAGGATATCGGTTGTTGCTCGGTTAAGGAACTTTGCTATTTTACCGGTCTTACCGTTGCGGTTGTAAACGGACTTAATAAAAAGGGTATTATTGAAGTTTTTGAACAAGAATACTACCGCAATCCGTATAGTGAGGCTGATTTTAAACCGGAGACGCCTGCAGTTTTAACAACGAGTCAACAAGCGGCATTTGATGGTTTGAAAGCCGATTATTTAGAGCCACAGGGTGTAACCTCGTTGCTTTACGGTGTTACCGGCTCGGGTAAAACACAAGTGTTTCTTAAAATGTGTGAGGAAGTTGCAAACAGTGGCCGCGGTGTTATCGTTATGGTGCCGGAAATCGCGTTGACACCTCAAACCTTGGGAATATTCCACCGCCGTTTTGGTAAAAAGGTTGCGGTGTTTCACAGTGCTATGTCACAAGGTCAACGCCTTGACGAATGGAAACGTGTGAAACGCGGTGAGGCTTTAATTGCCGTCGGTACACGCTCGGCAGTGTTTGCACCGTTTAGCGATGTAGGACTTATCATTATGGACGAGGAACAGGAGCATACCTATAAGTCGGAAATGAGTCCGTTTTTCCATGCACGCGATATTGCAAGGTGGCGTGTCCTTAAATCTAAAGGTCTTTTGATTTTATCCTCTGCAACCCCGTCGGTTGAAACTTTTAGTTTGGCACAAACGGGAAAATATCGTTTGTATAAATTAGAAAACCGCTACGGTAATGCTCAATTACCTACGGTTGAAACCGTAGATATGCGTGAAGAAACCGCCAAAGGTAATACGGGTATTATCAGTAATCTATTATATGACCGTATTTCTGAAGCGTTAGAAAACGGTAAGCAGGCAATTTTGTTGCTTAACCGCCGTGGATTTAACACATATGTTTCGTGTACGCAGTGCGGTACAGTTTTTAACTGTGACAACTGCAGTATTTCATTGACATATCATAACGCTAATAACCGATTGATGTGTCACTATTGCGGAAAATCGTTGCCGTATACCGATAAATGTCCTACTTGCGGCAGTGAGCGTATGAAATATTCAGGATTGGGAACTCAAAAGGCTGAAGCAGAATTGCAGTCGCTTTTCCCGAATGCCCGTATACTTCGTATGGATGCCGACAGCACCTCTACCAGAAGTGATTACGAAAACAATTTAAAGGCGTTTGCTGATTTAAAATATGACATTATGCTAGGCACTCAAATGGTGGCAAAGGGATTAGATTTCCCAAAAGTTACCGTTGTCGGTGTGCTTAATGCCGATGTTGCATTACATAGTAGTGATTTCAGAAGTTATGAGCGTACTTTTTCATTGTTGACTCAGGTTGTTGGACGTTCCGGTCGCGGTGACGATAAGGGAACTGCCGTTATTCAAACGAATGAGCCTGACAGTGTTATTTTGTCACTAGCATCTCGTCAGGATTATGAAAATTTTTACAATTCTGAAATAATGACCCGTAGACTGATGATTTATCCGCCTTATTGCGATATTGCTACGGTGTCATTTTCGGGTCAGGAGCGTAAATATACCGAAGACGCTGCAAAATGCTATTTTGAACTGTTAAAGTCAGCCGTTTCGGGTGAATTTAAGGATGTAAAACTTATTACTTTAGGTCCAACTGCCGCCGCAGTGCCTAAGGTGAATAACAGTTACCGCTATAAGTTAATAATTAAGTATAAAAACACAAAACGCTTTAAGGAAATGATGTCAACCGTGATTACCGAATACGGTAAATCTGCCTTTTCAAAAAAGGTAACGGCGTCGGTTAACGTCAATCCTGACAGTATTATATAGGAGAATATTATGGCAATCAGAAATATTGTTAAAGAGGGCGACCCCGTATTACGTAAGGTTTGCCGCAGTGTATTACAGTTTGATGAAAAATTAGCAATTTTGCTTGACGATATGAAGGAAACTATGTACTTAGCCGAGGGTGTTGGTCTTGCCGCACCGCAGGTTGGTATTTTGCGTAGAGTTTGTATTGTCGACGTGGGTGACGGTCTTATAGAACTTGTAAACCCTGTTATCGAAGCAATGGAGGGTGAGCAAGAGGGAACTGAAGGCTGTCTTTCTTGCCCCGGTGAAAGCGGAATTGTAAAACGTGCTAACAAGGTTACTGTCCGTGCTCAGGATAGATTCGGTAATACCTTTACAGTCTCGGGCGAGGGCTTGAAAGCCCGTGCATTCCAGCACGAAATTGACCACTTGGACGGTATTATTTATAAAGACCGCGTAAGTAAACACTAGTAATCAAAATGGTGAGATAAATGAGAATTGTTTTTATGGGAACGCCCGATTTTGCCGTAGGCTCGCTTGATGCCTTGGTGAATGCGGGACACGAAATTGTAGGGGTATTTACACAACCTGATAAACCGCAGGGCAGAAAAATGGTACTAACTCCGCCACCGGTAAAGGTTTACGCGGAAGAACACGGTTTAACTGTATATCAGCTGACATCGGTTAAAACTGATGAGGCTTTTGAACTGTTAGAAAGCCTTAACCCTGATTTAATCGCTGTTGTGGCTTACGGTAAAATTTTACCTGAACGTATTTTAAATTTACCTAAATTCGGTTGTGTAAACGGTCACGCTTCACTTTTGCCAAGACATAGAGGTGCTTCGCCGATACAGTGGTCGATTTACTGCGGGGACCAAAAGACCGGTGTTACAACAATGCTTATGGATGTCGGTATGGATACGGGTGATATGTTACTTACAGCTGAAACGGAAATTACCGATACCGATACTTTTGAAACATTGCACGACCGTTTGGCACAAATTGGTGCTGACCTTCTTGTGAAAACAGTTGACGGTTTGGAAAAAGGCACAATTACACCGATAAAGCAACCCGAAGACGGTGTGTGCTATGCACCTATTATCAAAAAAGAAATGGGTTTTGTAGACTTTACAAAAACTGCCGGTGAGACTGATTGCCTTATTCGTGCTTTTACACCTTGGCCGTCAGCACAGTTTATTTTCAACGGCAAAAGGGTTAAGATTTTGAAGGCAACTGTTGGCAACGGTACTTCTGCCGAAATTGGCACAGTGGTTGATATAAATAACGGTATTGAGGTTGCCTGTAAGGATAATACTTCGCTTATTTTAGAGGAATTACAGCCTGAGGGTAAGGGAAGAATGACCGCTAAAGACCTTGTTAATGGCTATCAAATTAAGGTTGGTACAAAGCTGTGAGCAGTGCAAGACGAGTTGCGGTTAAGGTCTTATCAGAAGTAGAGCGTGAGGCTAGTTTTTCTAACATTGCCGCTGATGTTGCAATAAAAGAGGCAGGTTTAAACCCCAATGACTCAAAGCTTGCAAGTATGCTGATTTACGGCGTATTGCAACGAAAAATCACACTTGATAAGATTTTAAAAGATGCGGCAGGGAATGGGTTTAGCAAAACTCACCCGTTTGTTTTGTCGGTCTTGCGTGTAGGTGCTTATCAACTGTTGTTTATGGATAAAATACCCGAATCCGCCGCAGTGAATGAGTCGGTAAAGATTGTTAAATCCTCAAAACAGAAGTTTGCCGCAGGGTTTACTAATGCAGTGCTTCGTAAAATTGCAAAATCCAAGAATGACATATTAAAGTTAATCGAAGATAGCGACGATTTGAGTCTTAAATACTCAAGCTCTGATGAGTTAGCTGAAAGTCTGATTAATGATTACGGAATGGATTTAGCACAAGGGTATTTAAAATCATCGTTGGAGTCGCCAAAACTTTACTGCCGTATAAATAATTTCGTTGATGTTGACGGTTTGTTTGACACCTTGACCGAAAAGGGTATAGAGTGCGAAAATGCTTCATTAGACGGTGCTTTTACTTTAAAGGGTGCCGGTAGTGTAGAACGTTTGCCGGAATTTCAAGACGGTAAGTTTTTCGTACAGGATTTAGCATCTCAAATTGCTATTTCTAACTTTAATGTTAAAGACGGAATGAGTGTTTTAGACGTTTGTGCCGCACCGGGCGGTAAAAGTTTTACTGCCGCACAGTATGTTGGTAAAACCGGTAAAATTGTTTCCTGTGACCTTTATGAAAAGCGTGCAGGATTGATTGAAAACGGTGCAAAACGGCTTAATATCGCAAATTTAACCGCTTTTCAAAACGATGCAACTGTTTATAATGAGGCTTTGGGTCAATTTGACCGCGTTTTGTGTGATGTGCCTTGTTCAGGTTTTGGAGTTATCCGCCGTAAGCCTGAAATCAAGTATAAAAGCCTTGACGAGTTTTCAGAATTACCTGCGATTCAGTTGGAAATATTAAAAACCTCGGTTAAATATTTAAAATCTGACGGTCAAATTATGTACTCAACCTGCACGTTGCGTCAGGTTGAAAACGGCGGTGTTGTTGATAAATTTTTGAGCGAAAATAAGGACTTTGAGATAGTTTCAGAGCAGACTCTATTTCCGCAGATTAATGATAGTGATGGATTTTATTTTTGTGTTTTAAAGAGGAAAATGTGTGAATAAAATTGACATTAAATCAATGTATTTGACCGAACTTGAGGAGCTTATGGTTTCTTTAAAGCAACCAAAATTCAGGGCAGGTCAAATCTTTAAGTGGTTACAGTCAGGTGTATGTGATTTTGACGAAATGACCAACATTCCGTCGAGTTTACGCGTTACATTACAAGAAGGTTACTATATTGTAACCGCAAAAGTGAAAAAAAGACTTGAATCTTGTATAGATGATACTGTAAAATACTTATATGAAATGTACGATGGAGAGTTTGTGGAATCGGTGGTTATGAAATATAACCACGGATATTCCATTTGCATTTCTACGCAGGTCGGTTGCCGTATGGGTTGTAGCTTTTGTGCTTCTGGCTTACAGGGTCTTAAAAGGAGTTTATCTGCTTCCGAAATGTTAGCGCAAATTACGACTGCCGAGCGTGACCTTAATATAAGGATATCCAACGTCGTTCTAATGGGTATGGGCGAGCCGATGGATAACCTTCAAAATGTAATTAGGTTCTTAAAACTGGTTTCACACGAAAAGGGTCTTAATATAGGACTTCGGCACATCTCGGTTTCCACATCGGGTGTTGTAACGGGAATTTACCGCTTGGCTGAAGAAAATTTACCTATTACGCTTTCTATTTCACTTCACGCACCTAACGACAAGATTCGTGACACAATGATGCGTGTTAATAAAAAATGGAATGTAGCAACTCTTATAAAAGCGTGTAAAGACTATATTAAAGTCACCGGCCGTCGCATATCATTTGAATATGCGGTAGTAAGCGGTGTTAATGACAGTGATGAAAATGCTAAAGAATTGGCTGGGCTTTTAAAGGGGATGCTTTGCCACGTTAATTTAATACCGATAAATCCGGTTAAGGAAAATTCGTATAAAAAACCGGAACGGCAACGAATTGAGCATTTTTGTAAATTGTTAAACAGCCTCGGCATTAATACCACTATAAGAAGAACGCTTGGGCAGGATATTGATGCTTCTTGCGGTCAACTTCGCGGTAAGGCTTTAGAGGAATAATAAAATATAATTTAAAATGAATGGGGGGTGCGGAAAATGTTAGTATCAGGATATTCCGATAAGGGTATTGTAAGAAACAGCAATCAGGATGCTTTTTTAGAAGGTGTTACTGATTTTGGTGCTACTTGGGCTGTTGTTTGTGACGGTATGGGCGGTGCAAACAGTGGTGATATTGCAAGCAGACTTGCGGCTGACCATTTTTCCGCCGCCTTAAAAGCAGGACTTCGTCCGAATATGTCGGAGCATTCTATTATGAATTTGCTTCGCTCGGCGGTTACAACTGCTAATATACGTGTTTTTGATAAATCTAAAGAAAGCCCTGAATTTAACGGTATGGGTACCACTATTGTGGCTGCTTTGGTTATCAGCGGTACTGTATATTTCATCCACGCGGGTGACAGTCGTGCTTATATATTATCGGGTGACGAGTTCTTTCAAATTACACGTGACCATTCAATTGTTCAATCGATGATTGAGGATGGAAAGCTCACGGTTGAGGAGGCACGTTTTCACCCAAGAAAGAACGTTATTACAAGGGCTTTGGGCGTTGATGAGTCGGTCGAGCCGGAATTTAATGTTTATGATTTAAACCAAGGTGAAATTATTTTACTTTGTACTGACGGCTTGACTAATTTTGTTGACAGTGAGGACATTGTAAGTATTCTTAAATCTTCATCTGATGGTAATCAGAAAGCAGAACGTTTGGTACAAGAAGCTAATAAAAATGGCGGCGGCGATAATATAACCGCAGTTGTTTTAGAGAATAAATAACATTTTAATTTTAAGATTGGATGTTGATTATGGACAAATTTGTCGGTAAAAGACTTGACGGAAGGTATGAGATACGCGAAATAATCGGTGTCGGCGGTATGGCTGTTGTTTATAAGGCATACGACTGCATCGAGGATAGAATCGTTGCGGTTAAAATTCTTAAAGAGGAATATATCTCTAACGAAGAATTTATTACACGCTTTAAGAACGAGTCTAAAGCTATCGCGGTTTTAAATCACCCTAATATTGTTAAGGTTTACGATGTTAGTTTTGGTGACCTTATTCAGTATATCGTTATGGAATATGTTGACGGTATCACCTTAAAGCAGTACATCGAAAGACAGCAGAATCTTCGTTGGAAGGATGCTGTTTATTTAACAATTCAGGTGCTTCGTGCATTACAACACGCACACGATAAAGGTATTGTTCACCGCGATGTAAAGCCGCAGAATATTATGCTTTTATCCGATGGTACTATTAAAGTTACCGACTTCGGTATTGCACGTTTTGCCCGTAGTGAGCATAAAACTATGACCGATAAGGCTATCGGTTCGGTGCATTATATCAGTCCCGAGCAAGCCAGAGGTGAGTTAACCGACGAAAAGGCAGATATTTATTCTGTCGGTGTTATGCTTTATGAAATGCTGACCGGACAATTGCCTTTTGAGGCTGACAGTGCGGTTTCTGTTGCGATTATGCAGTTACAGCAGGACCCGGTTTTACCGCGTGATATAAACGAGAATATTCCTGTGGGATTAGAGCAGATTACAATGCACGCAATGCAAAAAGATGTTGCTAAACGTTATCGCTCTGCTGCCGAGATGCTTCGCGATTTAGAAGAGTTCCGCAGAAGTCCTGATATGGTATTTGAGTATACTTATTTTGTTGATAATGAGCCCACCCGTTTTGTCGATGCAGTGAATGAGGCTGATTTACTTGGTGGCGGTTCTTCTAACGCCGAGCAATCTCGCACTTTGAATGATGACGACGATTATGATTATGACGATGATGAAAAGTCACCGGTCATTCCTATTCTTGCAGGTGTTGCAGTCGCTTTTATTATCGCAGCTATCGTTGTAGGTGTTATCATTTTCAAATCTTGGAATAAAGATACTTCTGAATCGGTTACTGTTCCTAAATTTATCGGCATGACCGTTCAGGATGTTGAGTTCCAGTATTCTGACGAATTTAATTTTGAATTAGATTACGTTGAAAATTCCGAAGTTCCTGCCGGCACCGTTATTAGTCAGAACTTTGATGAAGGCAGAACTATTAAGAAAACTCAAAAAATTAAGCTTGTAATCAGCCGTGGTAGTGAGTTGATAGAAATTCCTCGTATTTATAATTTAAGTGAAAACGAGGCAAAGATTCAGTTAAAGAAGTTAGGCTTTAATTATACTTTTATTAAAAAGCATGATGCCGCAGTTGCTGTTGACCACGTTATTTCAACTAACCCTGCCGAAGGCGGTAAGGCTTACTACGGTGCTACAATTGATGTTTATATCAGTATTGGACCCGAAGTAAAATACGTCAATAACGTCGATTGCAGCGGATATTCACTTGAAGATGCAAAGAAAAAGCTTGAAGCCGCAGGTCTTACTGTAGGTGAGATTAAGTACGAAGACGGCGGTAAAGCAAAGGATATTGTTTTGAGTCAGGACCCTGACTTTAAGGCTAATCCCAATATTCCTAAAGGTACAGCTGTTAATCTTACTGTAAGTACAGGTAAAACAAGTTATACCCACATTGTTAAGGTTGACGATTTGCCTAAAAACTTTAAGGAAAACTATTCAGTAACTTTAGAGGCACAAATTGGCGGTATTATTAAGGAAAAAATTGATGTTAAAATTAAAGATTATGACGGCAGTTGGAATGTGACTGTTTCGGGAATCACCGAAAAAACCGCCACACTTTATATTAACATCGTTTTCCCTGACGGCACTGTTGATAAGGCATTAACTTACACTATTAATGCTGAAACCAAGACAGATTCTGTGGACATTGATGAGGAAGCTCTCGGTAAGTACCTGACAACTGAAACAGATTCTTCTGATACTACCTCGACCGGAAATTCATCTGATTCAAGCACATCTTCAGGTGCAAACGCATGAGTTTGAGTGATTTGAGACTCGAAGGAATAATTATAAAATCTATTGCCGGCTTCTGCTATGTGGAGGCCGGCGATAAGGTATATGAATGTAAACCCAGAGGGTCGTTTCGCAAATGTGGAATATCACCTTCAGCCGGAGATAGAGTAGAAATATCATTAAACGGTGAAAAGGGTGTTATTGAAAATATTTTTGAGCGTAAAAATTTCCTTGTCCGCCCACCAATCAGTAATCTTGATAAGCTATTTATTGTGTCATCGTGCGCAGTTCCGGGAGTTAATCCGTTGCTTATTGACCGTATGACTGCAATTTGTGAGCATATTGGTGTTGAGCCTGTTTTAGTGTTCAATAAGGCAGATTTGGGCGATTTTGGTGACCTGCCCGACGTTTATAAAAAAATCGGGTACAAGGTATTTGTCGTTTCCGCAGAAACGGGTGAGGGTGTAGACGGGATTAAGGGTGAACTGAAATCGTCATTGTCGGCGTTTTGCGGCAACTCCGGTGTAGGTAAGTCGAGCCTTTTGAATAGACTTTTGGACGGAGTTAACTTATCAACAGGTGTCGTGAGTGAAAAACTTGGACGCGGAAAACATACTACAAGAACGGTTGAGTTGTTTAAGGTGTCATGCGGTTATGTTGCCGATACTCCGGGATTTTCTACATTAGAGTTGGTTGATTTTAACCTTAATGATAAAGACGAATTGAAGTTTTGTTTTCCTGAATTTTCCTTATTTTTTGGAAAGTGTAGGTTCTCTTCGTGTACCCATGTTAATGAACCAGGTTGTGCGGTTTTAGATGCAGTAAAGAACGGCGAGGTTGCACTGTCCCGAATTGAAAGCTATGCATCTATGTATGAAGATTTGAAAAAAATTAAACCTTGGGAGATAAACAAGAAGTGAATAACCGTTGTGTAATAGTTGCCGGCGGAGACTGTGATATTGAATATTTCAGAGAAATCTCGTCAAATGATTTCGTTATCGCCGCTGATAGCGGCTTAAAATATACCGAGTCTGCCGGTATTGTTCCAAATTTAATAGTAGGTGATTTTGACTCGTATTCGGGAGAGATTCCCATAAATGTTGAAGTTTTAAAGTTGCCCACACATAAAGATGATACAGACCTTTTGTTTGCTTTGCGTTGTGGTGTTGAGCGAGGATACAAAAATTTCGTAATTTTCGGCGGATACGGCTCGCGACCTGACCAAAATTTAGCAATGCTTCAGTCTTTGGTCTGGCTTTGCGATAATTGTGATACTGAAAGTGCTAAAGCAATTTGTTGTGGATTTGAGGTTTGTGCAATCAAGAATAAATCGATTACATTGCCGCTAAAAGCTGATAAATATTTATCGGTTTTCTGTATTTCGAATGACGCCAAGGGAGTAGATATTGTCGGGGCTGATTACCCCTTAAATAACGCAACTGTAACACCGTCATTTCCTATTGGAGTGAGCAATGAGGCAGACGGTAATGTTACAATCTCGGTTAAAGATGGAACACTAATAGTAATGACAGTAAATAAAAAAATATAAATTATTCACCGCTTTTCATTCTCGACATATAATGGCGTAAGAGAAATGAAGGCGGTGTTTTTTATGCGTCACAGAGGTTGCAGTGGTATTGGCGTTATCGCAGTAGCGTTTGGTGCGGGATTGGTAATGTCATATTTTTGCACTTCAGGTTTGGTTATCGCAATATTAACAATCGCTTTGATTATTCTCGGTATTTTCAGTAAATGTTAAGTGGGAGTGTTTTGTTTGAAAATAGTTGTTATCAAAAGTCCTAAATTAATCGGCGGAATATTACGTGCAATCTTCAAAATCAAAAAGGATAATACATAAAACATAAAGCCACGGTAAAAACCGTGGCTTTTGTTATATTTTTAAATGCTTTCGAATAAATATAATTAAAAACATATTTTAAGGAGCATAAATTATGGAATTTAATAAAACCGACCTGACCGTAAGCTTATATAAAAGAGTATATGAATCAAATTTAGAGCAAAGCGTAGATACCGATTTTACCTTACCTGATTACTATCCCGAGGTAGTAAAAATATTAAAGGTCATACCCGAAATAAATATAATGTCATCGCAGTGTACCGCTAATGGGGTTGGTATCGGCGGTCAAGTCACCTTAACATTACTTTATTATGGCAGTGATGATAAAATCAACAGTTTTACTCATATATATCCGTTTACAAAGTCGCAGGAGACGGAAGTGCCGGAAAACGGGTGTGTGTCTGTTCAGCCTTTTGTCGGATATATGAACAGTAAGGCTGTAGGTCCCAGAAAGGTCGAGGTGCATGGCTCGTTGGCTTTGTCTGTCAATGTTGACAGCGTGGAACAAAGGGCAATATTATCCTCAACCGACTGTGAGGGTATATATTTAAAAACTGCCGAAAAACCTTTTCTAAAGTTTTATGAAGCGCTTGCAAAAAGTGTTTTTATTGAGGATGAGATTCAAATTTCCGCAAATTTTCCTGCAATTGAAAAAATCATACGTAACTCAGCCACTGCAACTATAACTGAATGTAAGTATATCAGCGGTAAAGTGGTTGTGAAAGGCGATGTAAAACTTGACATTTTATATTGTGCTACACAGTCAAGTAAGCCCATACTAATAAGTGAAATCAAGGGATTTTCTCAAATTTTCGATTGCCCTGTTGAGTGTGACAATTTGAATTTTGAGTCATCGGTCAGGGTAGAGTGCTTTGAAATTCACCCCAAAACCGGACTTGACGGTGATGTTAGAAACTTAAGTTTCGAGGCAAGATTAGGGGTGCAAGTTATACCTTATTATCTGGAAAATAACAGTATAGTGGTTGATGCTTTTACAGGAAAATACAACGCAGATATTAAATATGACAATATCAACGCTGAAACTGTTGCTGATAATATATTTGAAAATTTTGTATGTAAGAAGAAAATAGAATTTGGCGATGCTTTAACAGATATATCTGATGTTTGGAGTAAGGTTTCGGTCGACCATACTGCAAAAGATAATAACAGTGTGCTTATCAAAGGAACTGTAAATGTGTTTATTCTTGGTGTTGACGGGGAGGGTAAACCGACTTATTTTGAGAGACCTATAGAATATGAATACCGTTATGAGTTGGGTAAAGAACTAAAAGGATTGAGATGCCGTCCGCAGGTAACCGCAGTAGCAGTTAATTATTCTTTGAGTTCGGAAGGTACAGTTGAACTGTCTGTCGAATTGAGAATTATTGCAACTGTATATTCTGTTGAGTCAATTAAAGCGGTGGCAGGTGTATCGGTCGATTTTGACAGTACCGTGTATAAAGACTCGGACACTGCAATGATTTTATATTACCCTGAAAACGAAACGGTTTGGGAGATTGCAAGAAAATACTGCACCTGTCCGAAAAAAATCTGCGAAGCAAATGCACTTGATAATGAGGAAACAGTATGTAATTCAGTTTTGTTAATACCTAATATTTAATATATAAAAACCGGGCGGTTAAACGCTCGGTTTTATAATTTAAAGATATATAAACTTGACACATTATGAGCAAAATGGTAATATATTAGGTGTGAAATTTTAGTTTATATTTAGGAGAATGTTTGATGAGTGATTCTCTTGAAATTTTAAAGCAAAAAGATGAAGCGGACGGTATCTCTGCAACTAAAGACTTTTTTGTTAAAAAACGCAAATCAATTTTAGTTATAGTTTCTTCGATAATTGCAATTTTACTGGTTGTATATCTGTTTTTCGGTGGTAATTATAAGTACGCTGTTGAAAAATATATTAATGCGAATTACTATGGTGATTTTGATTCTGCATTAAATCTTTTACCAAAAGAAGCGTTAAATGAAATGCTTGATAGTATGGGGATTTCAAAAAGTGAGTATAGTGACCAACTTCAGAAAACTCAGGCTGACATAAAAACGGCTTATTTAAAGGAATACGGTGAAGATTACACTGTCAGTTATAAAATTATACGAAAAGAAAAATATGACAGTGGGCGTTTTGGTGATTTAAAGGAAAGCCTAAAAGAATTTGGAATAACTAAAAGCGTTGTTTCAACGGCGTACAGTTTAGATGTAGAAATTACGGTTAAAGGCAGCAAACGAAATAATGAATTTAAAGAAAATCTAACAGCCGTTAAAATTAATTATAAGTGGTATATATTGTGATTTGAAGTTAAACTTTATTAAACCGGACGGTAAAAATACTGTCCGGTTTTAAATATAGATAAAATTTGGCTAAAATATCAAATTTAATTAAATGTCGAGGTTGTATTTGGTGTTTATGCATTAATAATTGTTGACTTTTTTGCTTTCAAATGATAAAATAAAGTAAAGTTAAATATAATTAATTTAACTTATTGATAATTCTTAAGGAGTGAGTTTATGTATTGTACTAAATGTGGTAAAGAAATTGCAGATACCGATAATGTGTGTAAGTTCTGCGGTGTGCCCGTTGATGTTGTTAAGGTGTCGGATGAGTCTGTCGTAAATAACAATGAATCCGAAGTGGTTGAGAATAATGAACCGGAAGTTACTGTACCTGTTGATAGTAATGAATCTGAGGTTTTGGAAGCAGTTGATTTAACCCAAGAAGCACCCAAACCGGCTAAAAGTAGGATGTCAAAGAAAAAGAAATTCACAATTCTTGGTATTTGTGCCGCTTTTCTTGTCGCTGTCGCATTAAGTGTGGTTCTTTTTTGGGACTATGTTGAAAATACTGCAGTCAGCACATTTTCTTCTTCCGAAAAATATTATCATTATGTAGAAGAGAAGAATGTTGATGAAATTGCGGAGTCAATTGGGTCTGCAATCGGTAATTTTAGTGAAGTTTTTGCAGATAATGCCGAAAATGGTGGAAAATCAGAATTTTCTATTCAATTAGGCGATGTGTTGTTAGATGCACTTGCTAAAAATTTAGGTATTGAAAAGTCTCAAATTTCTTGGGCATCAGATATTAATTTAAGTGGCGTTTCTTCTGTTAAAAATGGTGTTTCGGCAGGCAAAACGGAACTTTCTCTTAACGATAAACCCATTTTAAATATCGAGATTGTGTTTAAGATGGAAGATATGTCCTATTACTTAAGAGTACCTGAGCTTAATAAGGATTATATGCTTTTCAAGATGCCTGAGGTTCAGGGTTCGGATATCAATACCGAAACATTAATGAATGTCTATAAAGCCTTCCCTGATGAGCAGCTGACTACCGATATAATCAGTCGTTATTTAACCGTTGCAATAAGAAAAATCGATGATGTAAAAAAACAAAAAGTATCAGTCGTGGCTAACGGAGTTGAGCAAAGCTGTACAGAGCTTACGGTTAATATAGACGAAGAGGTCGTTGCCGATATTGTAGAAGCTATACTGAAGGAATTTCGAAATGATAAAGAGATTAAAGGTGTTATAAAGAAATTCTATCAGGCTGCCGAACCGAATTCCACTGATGATTTTGATAAGAAATACAGTGAATTAATAGCTGAAGTCGACAAGGCTTTAGATGATATTGAAGAGCTTGAAGATGACCTTGGAAATATTGATTTTACCATTGTTACTTGGGTCGACTCTAAGGGCGAGGCCATTGGTCGTGAGGTTAAATCGACAGAATTTGATGGCAAAATTCGTTATTTGAGCGCTCATGACGGCTCAAAAGTAGGTATTGAAGCTTATCTCTTTGCTGATGACGGTGAGGGAATAGAACTTCTCGGTGAAGGTAATATAAAATCCGGCAAGATGTCAGGTGATTTGGAACTTTTCGCAGTCGGAATTAACGGTGACGCCAAGCTTTCTGTTGCCAATATTTCAATTAAGGATTATGATGTTGATTTAATTGAGGATAATTACCTTAACGGTGTCTTTACAATCACATTGTCTGATGCAGTATGTGAGGAATTAGCCAAGCAAATGGATATGCCCAATGAAGTAGTTGATTACTTAAAGAAGGGTTCAGTTGAAATTTCGATAACCTCTTCTGAGGGCAAGGGAAGCGTAAAACTTACTGTTTTATACGATTCCAAAACTGTTATAGCAATTTCTTTCAGTACTGCTAAAAATAAACCTTCAGATGTTACTGTTCCTGAAAAAGCTGTTAATATCAACGATGAAGATAAATTGCTCGAATATGTTGGTAATATGAAGTTTGATACCTTGAAAGAAAACTTATTAGCTGCAGGCGTTCCGAGTGATTTTGTAGATGCTCTTTTTGCAATGGCTGATGGTGATAATAATCAAATAGAAGGACCGCCGAAAGGTGATTCATTTGATGATGATTGGGATTACGGTGGCGATTTGGGTTACAGTGACAATTTAAGTTACAACAACGAAATGCACTAATTAATTCATCAAATTAAATTTTAGATTAGAGAAATAATAAACCCTTGCAAGATTTTTTCTTGCAAGGGTTTTCTTTTGTGTTTTGTTAAAATGAGATACAAAAATATTTAAAACGTTACAACCTGATTTTCAGGTGCAGAGGTCATTGTGTATTCTGTGACCCTTAAAACAGGGCCAACACCTCTGTATGCCTTATGCTTTTCTATAGAAACTGTCGCGGTGACATTGAGCCATTCGCCCGTGTTTAACTGTGTGCATTTGCCAACTGTTTCAGCGATAATTCCGCCATACTGAATATCATCGGCACAGCAGGTCATAATGTGACGTCCGGCAATAAAGCAATTGTCGGGCATTTTCTTTTCCCGGGCAATAATTGCCTTAAATTTAACTGTTTTGCCGTTATATTTCTTCATATCTTCGTTTAAATCGCGGTAGAAAATGCCGTAGTCACTGTCGGCAATAACAATAATCGGTGCGTCAATATCGTAGGGTAGGGGGTCTTCAATAGTGTCCTGCTCGGTACTGCCGTCGGTGTATTCGTAAACGATTGCACTGCGGTTGGTTATGCCGCGAACAATTTTGTGTAACGGCATTTTGTCGGTCGAGTCGGTACAACGGTTAAAAATGACGAGTTCAGCCGATTTTAATTTGTCAACAACCAAGGAACGCATATTAGCGTTGTAGTTTTCAAAAGTATTACTGTCAGCAAAGAACATTTCCTGATAAACTGACCATTTTTCCGGCATATTATCGTAAAGCTTATCAAGTGTCCACATACCGTTATATTCAATTACAACGCGTTCAGAACGAGTTTCTTTCAGCCAACCGCTTAAAAGTTCTTCGGTAAATTCGTCAGCCGAGTCAACACAGCGAATAAATACGTTCTTGCCGGAGAATTTTGCGGGTTCGTATTCCTCAATGCCTTCCTCACAGACTATAAGCAAAGTTTTTTCGCCGGCATTAAAGCGTTCGTCTTCTAAAGTTTCTTGAATAAATTTAGTTTTTCCTGACTCTAAAAATCCGGTAAAAAGGTAAACGGGAGTATCCATTTTTGCACCTCTTAATTTACATTAAACTCTAAAAATTTGAGCTATTTTTTCTTCATTAATTTCGGCACCTATAACGCAAAGTCTGCCGATAATCTCGGCTGAGCCTAATCTTACATCAGGCTCGCCAGGGACATAGTCAAAGTGAATCCATTGACCGTCAGCACCCATAACAATTCCTTTTGCACGAAGAATCATACCGTAAGTTTTGTCATCCTCAAGTTGCTTCAAAGCAGATGTAATTTCCGCTACTGTGTATTTGTTTGTTGTTTCCTTGCCGAAAGAGGTGAACACTTCATCAGCGTGGTGGTGATGTTCATGACAGTCGCAGTGTTCATCGTGGTGATGATGTTCGTGACAATCGCAATGCTCGTCGTGATGGTGATGATGCTCGTGCTCATGGCAGTTACAGTGTTCGTCGTGATGGTGGTGCTCGTGCTCATGGCAGTCACAGTGTTCGTCGTGATGAGGATGTTCGTGACAGTCACAGTGTTCGTCGTGATGATGATGTTCGTGACAGTCACAATCTTCATCGTGATGATGGTGGTGATGATGTTTAGCCTCGTGTGCTAATTTTTCAAGCTCAATGGTAAGTGTGTTTTTCTGTTCCATTGCTTCTAAAATAGCGGCACCGGTAATATCAGTCCAAGGTGTTGTGATAATAGTAGCATCCGAATTGTGTTCACGTAAAAGTTCAACACAAGTTGCCAACTTTTCCTCGGAAATATTATCAGTATGACTTAAAATTATAGAGCTTGCGTGTTCAATCTGATCGTTAAAAAACTCACCAAAGTTTTTCATATACATTTTGCATTTGTTAGCGTCGACAACGGTGGTAAAGCCGTTGAGACAAATGCTTTCAGAGCCGATATTTTGAACAGCACGGATAACATCACTTAATTTACCAACACCCGAGGGTTCAATTAAAATGCGGTCAGGGGAGTACTCGTCCAAAACTTTTTTAAGAGCCTCGCCAAAGTCACCAACCAAACTGCAGCAAATACAGCCCGAGTTCATTTCGGTAATTTCGATACCTGCGTCTTTCAAAAATCCGCCGTCGATACCTATTTCACCAAATTCATTTTCAATTAATACCAATTTTTCACCTTTGTAGGCTTCGTTAATCAATTTTTTTATAAGTGTGGTTTTTCCTGCACCTAAAAAGCCGGAAAAAATATCAATTTTTGTCATATTTTGAACCTCTTTTATATATTGTTTTCTATCAAAATATTATAGCACTTTAATTTTAAATTTACAAGTGCCAGAAGATATATTACTATAATTCAAAAGTCGTTTTGATTAAAATCAAAAAAGTTAACAGACTAGCATAAGATAGACGTCCTCTTGTGTTTCTGAATAACTTTTTTGAGCGATTTACTTTATGTGAATGGTATGATATAATATGGATAAATAATTTGCAAAGGTATGAGAAAATGAAAAAATACAACTTAAATGATAATGATAAAGATTTGATTAAAATCGGACTTGAAGTTCTTAAAAACAATTTTGATGATGGCATTTACAATCACACTGTTGGTTGTGCAATTCTTTGCAAAAACGGAAATATCTATAAAGGGGTTAATTGTGATGGGATACACGGTTCTTGTGCAGAATACATAACAATGGGTATCGCTATTTCTGCAGGCGAAAGAGAGTTTGATACAATCGTAGCGGTTCACGATAAAAGCACGAATTTCGTTATATCGCCTTGTGGAAATTGCAGACAAATGTTATTTGAGTATTGTCCAGATATCAAAGTAATTGTTAATGATGAAAACGGAAATCTTATTAAAGTAAAGGCACGAGATTTGTTGCCGTTTGCTTGGCAACCTGTGATTTGTTAAAACATAATTTATGGGAGCAAATATATGAAAACAATAGATATTTATGGAGAAAACCGTTTCGAACAATATACAAAAGTGCGAGAGGCTTGTCGTGGAATTGTAATTCACGACGATAAAATATTACTAACATATGAAGTTAATACTGACCAATGGAATATTCCAGGTGGTGGGTTAGAAAATGATGAAAGCATTCAAGAGTGTTGTGTTCGAGAATTAGCAGAAGAAACAGGTTGTGTAGTTAAGATAAACAAAAAATATTTAACCGTAAATGAATATTATGAAGAGTGGCTTTTTGTAAGTCATTACTACATATGTGATTACATCGGAGAGACAGAAAGGACATTAACAAAAAGAGAAATTGAAGTTGGTCTTGAACCAAGGTGGATTCCTTTAAATGAAGCAATAGATATATTTTCTAAACACCAAGATTATGCCGATGAAGATGAGTGCAAAAGGGGTATTTATTTAAGAGAGCATGATGCACTTTTGAGTTATATTGAAAATTAAACACCTATCTAGTAGTAAAAAAGATATGAGAGAAAATAAAATCACTCATATCTTTTTTGTTAGTTAATTTCTTTTTTTAATGTTTCATATAGTGCTTGAATATCTTGCTTTTGCCCAAGAAACGCAATATTAAACAGCAGGAGTAAACCCCTGCTCTACGAAAAAAAGACTGTCGGTTGACAGTCTTTTTTTATGTACATATTAAAATAAGGTGACCCCAAGTCCGTCAAGCAGGAATTTAATTCCTAAAATAATTAAAATTGCACCGCCGGTGAACTCTGCTTTTGATTTGTATTTTGCACCGAAAATACTGCCGATTTTAACGCCCAAAGCCGACAAAAGAAAGGTGGTTATACCGATAACGCCGACAACCAAGAAAATACTGCTACCGTTTACTTTACCGACCAAAGCAACGCCTGCCGCTAATGCATCAATACTGGTTGCAATTGCCATAACAAGCATAACTCTGAATTTGAGTGAGCAACCGGTACAATTTTCTTCATCTTTTGAAAGAGATTCTTTAATCATATTTCCGCCGATTAGCAATAATAGGACAAAAGATACCCAATGGTCGTATTTTTCAATAAAATCACTGAAAATCATAACAAGGTTAAAACCGATAAACGGCATTAAAGCCTGGAAAACTCCAAACCAAGCACCGACTATGGAACATTGCTTAATACCGGTTTTGTCCATTGCAAGACCTTTACATATTGACACAGCAAACGCATCCATCGAAAGACCGATACCTAATGCAATTATTTCAAATATACTCATATATAACTCCTTAAGGTAATTTTCGTTACTTTATACGTTTTTAGGGCGTTGTGATTTTAATTCACCTAAATATGAATCGTTACTGTATTCTATAACCTTAAACTTACCATTCTCGTACTCTACGGTTGTTAATGAAGCGTTTGTTGACCAAGGTATATTCTTCATTTCGTTTAAGGTTAAACCGTTGGCAAATGTTATAAAAGAACGCAAGGCACAAGCGTGGGTGAAAATTGCAACATTTTTACCGTCATTATTTTCGGCAATTTCGGTTATACAGTTTACCATTCTTTTTTGAAGTTCAGGTAAGGTTTCGCCGTTTAACGGATGAGCGTTACCTATATCGGTCAGCCAAACTGAGTAACTGTCTTTATAAATTGTACTTAAATCAGCGTAAGATTTACCTTCCCAGTCACCTGCAAATATTTCACGAAGTTCTTTTCTTTTTTCAGCAGTGAGGTAGGATAACTTCAAAAATTCATTACAAGTGTTATATGCACGCTGTAAATCACTTGAATACACTTTATCTATATGTAAGTTCATTAAATATTTTGCAGCAAGTTTTGCCTGATTGTAACCCAAAAGGGAAAGGTCAATGTCTGTGTGACCTAAAAATGTGCTTGTTTTATTGCCAAGGCTTTCGCCGTGACGGATGAAATATAATTTACAACTCAATACATCATGCCCTTATCTACACATAAATTACCCATATTATAAGACTTTTTACTAAAAAAATCAACAAAATTTTTCATTAGCCGTTTTTTGTAATAAGTTGTTGTTTTAATTTGTAAAATGTGGTCGAAATTAACAAACTGCAAAAAAATATTAAAAAAACGACAAAATTGTGCAGTAAAATCCCAAATTTGCTATTGCATATACGAAAATCTTATGGTAAAATATGGCATATCAAAAAAGAAACAGGAGGAAAAGTAATGGAAAAGAAATTAATTGTATTAATTGCGGACGACAGCACTGAATTTGGTCAAAACTGTCAAGAGGTAATTAAATCTTACGGAATGGAGACTGTGCTTTGTCAAAAAGACGGTAGAATTTTGCTTGAATGTGCAGAAAGAATAAGACCGGATGCTATTTTGTCTGATATATTTTTGCCGAATATTGACGCTGTAGGAGTGATGAAAAAACTGTTTTCTGACAATATGGGCTACAATCCTTTATATTTTGTTATGTCGGGTTTTGGCAGTGCAAGGTTGGAGTCTGAGGCACTTTCAGCCGGTGCGGCATATTATTTCATAAAACCGTTTGATTTGACAGTTTTAGCTGAACGTATTTTACATATGTGCGGAATGGTAACAAGGAGAGACAACTTTGTTAATTCAAACACACCTTTGTCTGACATAGACCTTGAGATGATGATAACCGAAATAATACATCAAATCGGTGTTCCTGCACACATTAAAGGTTACAAATACTTAAGAGATGCGATAATGCTCTCGGTAAAAAATCCTGACTACATAAATTCAGTAACTAAAATTCTTTATCCTACTGTTGCAAAACAGAACGGAACAACATCTTCAAGGGTTGAGCGAGCAATCCGTCACGCGATAGAGGTTGCGTGGGACAGAGGCGATGTTGAGGTGCTTAACCTATACTTTGGTTACACCGTTCAAACCTGCAGAGGTAAGCCGACCAACTCAGAGTTTATTGCAATGATTAGTGATAAGCTTCGTTTAAGATTAAAATTAGCTTCGTAAACTGAAAAAAACAAGAGTGAATTCACTCTTGTTTTTCTTTTTGTACTATTGTTGTTTTGCCGTTTTGGTCGACTGTCATTAAAAATACATCTTTTAATTTCAAATTATTATTTTTTACTTCACTATGAACTTTTTCTTTAGTTATATCGTATTTTTTCATTGCGTTGGTTAAAAGTTTTCCGTCGCTGACAATTAAGCATGGCATAGTTGTAGGTTTACTTTGTCCGCTAACATCCGAAACCGATGCAGTTTGAAATTGAGGTTTTAATAATACACTCATTTGTCCGTTGGTTTCTAAAATTGCGAAAGCAACCTCATTTAAATCAAAAATCTCTTGGTTACGCAAAACTTCCATTAAATCGGGTACAGTCATACGAAGTTTTTTGAGCATTTTTTGGTCAATAGTTCCGTTTTCGATAATTACTGCCGACCGCCCGTAAATTATACGTCTGAAATTTATTGACTTCATAGCAGTGAATGAAGTAAGAACTTCTAATATAACCAATGTTCCGGTAGCTAATATACCGTATATTATCGGTATTTCAACGTCCTGAATGGGTATAGCGGCAATTTCGGACATTAATATTGTTATTACCAGCTCGGACGGTTGAAGGTCTCCAATTTGGCGTTTACCCATAAGACGGATAGCGGCAATTATAATGAAATACATTATCAGTGTACGTATTACGGTTGAAAGCATATTAACTCCTAAATCGTTTCTTTTATCTTAACCTGAATTTCACAAAAAATAACTCGGCAGAAATATCTGCCGAGTTAACATTTAATTGATTGTTTTTAAAAGTTATTAAGATTGTACCTTAATGTCATTAGACTGTCACTCAAATGAACGTTTTCAACACAAATTCCGGGGAATTCAACCAAAAGGTCGTAGTGAGTAAAGTTCCAAAAACCCTTAATACCTAAATTCACCAACACTTCTGCGACCTCGCGTGCTGATTCACGGGGAATACAAAGTATTGCCATATCAGGTTTGTTTTCACGGCAAAACTCATCCAAACGGTCCATACTGTGAATAGGTAAATTTTGAACGGTCTGTCCTAAAAGGGAAGGCTTTTTATCAAAAACACCAATCAACTGAAAGCCTTTTGTTGACATATCGAAGTGCATTGTGAGTGCTTTTCCCATATGTCCGGCTCCGATAAGAATTGCCTTTTTCGTTTTTTGCAGTCCTAAAATTTGGCTGATTTCATTATGGAGCAGTTCAATATTGTAGCCGTAGCCTTGTTGACCGAATTCACCGAAACAGTTTAAATCCTGTCTGATTTGGCTAGCAGTAAGTCCCATTCTGATAGACAGTTCTTTAGATGAAATGCGGGTCATTCCCTTATTAAGTAGGTCGCCTAAAAAACGGTGATATCTCGGAAGTCGTTTAATAACCGAAGTAGATACATTGCGGCTTTTACTACTCATAATTAAAAGCCTCCTTTTAAAAATTTGGGAATTATTTTGCTAATGTCTTAAGGTGATGGGAGTTGAACCCGTCACGGTTTATTTTGACTATTTTTATCCTTTTTCTTATGTTCGATTTTGATAGGCGTCAGCCTATCTGCAAGCTCACATCTCGCCCCTTAATAAAAATAGTCTAAAATAAACTCTTCGACCTTTCAAATAAATAATTTTTTGAGAGGGCGAAGCCGTAAGAACGCGGAATACTAACGTATTCCAAGTGATGAGGCGAGAAAAAACTAAAAATTATTATTTTAAAGGCGTAACGGATTCGACTCCCATCGCCTTAACAGTTTCCATTACATAATCGCCGAACTCGGTGCAGGTGCAACCGGTATCGCGACCGGTAATGGTGAGTTTCTTCTCGGTGTACATACAAATATCAAGTGCCTTTTCAAGCAAATCTGCTTCCACTTGTTTACCGATGTGAGAAAGGAGCATTACTGCTGCACGAAGCATTGAGCAAGGGTCTGCAAACTTGTCGCGACCTTCGGTTACCATTCTCGGTGCAGAGCCGTGAATAGCTTCAAACATAGCGTACTTTTTACCGATGTTAGCACTGCCTGCAGTACCTACGCCGCCTTGGAATTCAGCAGCCTCGTCGGTGATAATGTCACCGTAAAGGTTGGGGAGAACGAACACTTTGAAATCTCTGCGACGCTTTTCATCGATAAGCTTTGCAGTGGTAATATCAATGTACCAGTCATCGGTGGTGATTTCGGGGTATTCCTCGCCGACTTTTTGGCAAATTTTAAGGAATTTACCGTCGGTAGTTTTAATAACGTTAGCCTTGGTAATGATAGAAACGCGTTCTTTCTTATTCTTTCTTGCATATTCGTAAGCAAGACGTGCGATTCTTTCGCAACCCTCAGAAGTAGCAACAACAAAGTCAACTGCCAAATCGTCGGTAACGTGTAAGCCTTGAGAACCTACTGCGTAACCGCCTTCGGTATTCTCACGGAAGAAGGTCCAGTCAATACCTTGCTCGGGAACGCGAACGGGACGCAAGTTGGCAAACAAATCGAGTTCTTTACGCATTGCTACGTTTGCACTTTCAATATTGGGCCACGGGTCACCTGCACGGGGAGTAGTTGTAGGTCCTTTTAAAATGACGTGGCACTTCTTTAATTCTGCCAAAACGTCATCAGGGATAGCCTTGCCGACTGCGGCACGGTTTTCAATAGTAAGACCGTCAATCTCATTAAATACGATTTTACCTGCGGCAACATCGTCGGCTAAAAGAAAACGCAAAACGCGTTCTGCTTCGTGAGTGATAACAGGACCGATACCGTCACCACCACAAACACCGATAATAAGCTTATCGAGTGCGTCATAATCTACAAAATCTTTTTCTTTTTTAATTCTTTCGGCACGCTCGGCTTGTGCAATAAGCAATTTTTCAAAAGCTACAACCGACTCGTTGATTTTATTCATATCCATTTTGGTTTCTCCTTTAACTATATATAAATCTTATTTAGAGCTTTCTTTGGTGTAACCCAACAAACCGCCTGCTAAAATAATATCTCTTGAACGGCCTGAAAGCATAGGTACAACATCATAAGCCTCACCTGTGGTTTTGTTTTTAAGTAAGACAGATTCTGCACCGTTGGCAATAGAGGCTCTGATATTAGGTAATTCAAGCTCGTCAAACTGTGAAATCTTATCGTAATCGTCAGCATTTTTAAATGTTAACGGTAAAATGCCGGCGTTGATAAGGTTTGCGGCGTGAATACGTGCAAACGATTTGGTAACAACTGCCTTAATTCCCAAATATAAAGGAACAAGTGCGGCATGCTCACGCGAAGAGCCTTGACCGTAGTTTTCACCGCCAACGATAATACCCTTGCCGTATTTCTTGCAGTTTTCGGGGAACTGCTCATCACAACGTGTAAAGCAGAAGTTAGCAAGATACGGAATATTAGAACGGTAGGGGAGAATTTTAGCACCTGCAGGCATGATGTGGTCGGTAGTAATGTTGTCGCCAACCTTTAATACTGCATTAGCTTCAATTGTTTCCCACAACGGCTCGGTCTTCGGGAAAGGTTTAATGTTGGGTCCACGGAGAATTTCAACGTCCTTAGCCTCTTCAACCGAAGCAGGGGCATCAACCATATTGTCGTTAATAAGGAATTTTTCAGGTAAAGTAATACCGCTTAAATCTGTGTCTAAAGTTCTCGGGTCGGTTAAATAACCGGTGAGAGCTGCAGCAGCGGCAGTTTCGGGGCTAACAAGGTATACACCGGCATCGGCAGTACCTGAGCGACCTTCAAAGTTACGGTTAAAGGTACGTAAAGAAATACCTTTTGAGTTAGGTGACTGACCCATACCGATACAAGGACCGCAAGCACATTCCAAAATTCTTGCACCGGCGGCAATTAATTTAGACAAAGCACCGCAATCAGCAAGCATATTGAATACCTGTTTTGAGCCGGGAGCGATACCGACAGATACTGTCGGGTCAACAGTTTTACCGTCTAAAATAGCAGCAACCTTTAACATGTCGTAAAGTGAAGAGTTGGTACAGCTACCAATAAGCACCTGGTCAACCTTCATTTTGCCGATTTCGGTAATAGATTTAACGTTATCCGGCATATGAGGCATAGCTGCCATAGGTGCGAGTTCAGATAGGTTAATGTCAATTTCCTTATCATATACTGCGTCCAAATCACTTGACAGCTCGACATAGTCTTCTTCACGGTTTTGAGCTTTCAAGAAAGCCTTGGTAATTTCATCAGAGGGGAAGATAGAGGTGGTGGCACCTAACTCTGCACCCATATTGGTTATGGTTGCACGCTCGGGAACTGAAAGAGTTTTAACACCTTCGCCGGCGTATTCAACTATGTAACCCACGCCGCCTTTAACGGTGAGGATTCTTAAAACCTCAAGAATAACATCCTTTGCAGAAACAAAGGGTGAAAGCTTGCCGGTAAGATTAACTCTAATCATTTTCGGCATCGGGATATAGTAAGCACCGCCGCCCATAGCAACGGCAACGTCCATACCGCCGGCACCGATTGCAAGCATACCGATACCGCCGCCGGTAGGTGTATGCGAGTCCGAACCGATTAAGGTTTTACCCGGTTTACCGAAACGCTCAAGGTGAACCTGATGGCAAATACCGTTACCGGGACGGGAATAGTAAATACCGTGCTTTTTAGCAATTGACTGAATAAAACGGTGGTCATCGGCATTTTCAAAACCGGTCTGTAAAGTGTTGTGGTCTATGTAGGCTACCGAACGTTCAGTTTTGACGCGGTCAACACCCATAGCCTCAAACTCCAAATAGGCCATAGTTCCGGTGGCATCCTGAGTTAAGGTCTGGTCGATTTTTAAACCGACATCAGTGCCAACAGTCATTTCACCGTCAACCAAATGAGCCTTAATGATTTTTTGTGCAAGTGTAAGTCCCAAAATAAACATCTCCTAAAAATAGTTATTGATATTATCCTACAAAATTGTCGATTTGTCAATATTTTAACAAGAAGTTTGTTAAAAAAATTAATAACTTTTTTAAAATATTTTTTAACTTGTTTTTAAAATGATAATATGTTAAAATGCAAACAGAACTTTACAAAGAGGTGATAACATGATACTTTCAACAACGACAAGTGTTTTAGATGCAAAATTTGGTTATGAAAAAGCGATTGAAATTATTGCAAATGCGGGTTTTGATGCTGTAGATTTATCACTTTGTAAAATGCGTGACGATAATAATGTTTTCAATAGTGACGGTTATCGCGAATATGCTGAAAAACTTTTAAAAATTGCTAAAGACAACGGCATTTATTTTAATCAGGCACATGCATATTTCCCGACCTCTTTTGAGGATAAAGAAAAAAATGAAATAGCATTTAATAGGGTTGTAAGAGGTATCGAAATTGCAGGTATCGTTGGTGCAAAAATAATTGTTGTCCACCCTAATCAGCACTTATATTATATTGAAGGCGACAATGACAAAATTTTAAAGGAAATAAATTTTGAATTTTATAAAAAGTTGTTGCCGTATTGTGAGAAACATAACGTTAAAATGGCAACTGAAAATATGTTCCAATGGAACGGTGTTAGCAAGGTTATTATTGATAGCACCTGTTCAAGAGCACCAGAGTTTTGCGATTATGTTGATATGATTGATAATGAATATATGACTGCTTGTCTTGACCTTGGTCATTGTGTGTTGGTTGGTCAAAAACCTGAACAAATGATTAGAGCTTTGGGTCATAACCGTTTATTGGCTTTACATGTTCATGATAATAATGGTAAAGATGATAATCATGTAGAGCCACGTTCTCCTTTTTTAAGTGTTATAAATTGGGATGAGGTTTGTAAAGCGTTAGCCGAAATTGATTATCAGGGTGATTTTACCTTTGAAGCGGAGAATTTCTTTAAAAATACAACGCTTTTAACAGTTGACGCGGCAGCAAAGTATCTTCACGACATTGGCAGAGAATTAATAATGAAGATTGAAGAATTTAAAAGTATTTAATTTTGGTAATTTTAAACAACAGCAGAATGGTTTTCGCCGTTTTGCTGTTGTTTTATTTTTAAAGGTCAAAGAAAGTCAAAGAATATTTTAAATTTTTTGGAAAAAACTATTGACAATGGTAAAAAATGTGATATTATATACTTGTTAGCACTCGACACAACAGAGTGCTAAAACGTAAAAGTGAGGTGGACACGGTGGATTTAAGCGAGCGTAAGCTGATTATACTTAACGCACTGATAAAGTCTTACATTAAGACAGGTGAGCCGGTTGGCTCTAAATACTTGCTTGAATTAACCGGATTGAATGTTTCACCTGCAACTTTGCGTAATGAAATGAGTGAGCTTTGTGAGTTGGGTTACCTTTCACAACCGCACACTTCGGCTGGTAGACAACCTACAAGTAACGGTTACAGCTTTTATTTTGAACGGTTGATGAACCGCAGGGAAATTCCTGAGGATTTACAGTTAATTATTGATAAAATGCTAAACGACGCCGCAAAAGACCCTGAAAATTTGGCTTCGGTTGCCGGTCAAATGCTATCTAACCTAACGGGTTTTCCTACGCTTATGGCTACGGTCACTAAAGAAGAAACCTATGTAAAACGCATTGATATTTTACCGATGGGTCGCAGAACTGTTCTTCTTTTACTTATTACATCAGACGGTCAGGCAAAAAGCCGTATATGTCGCAGTGCTTTCAATTTAGCACCTAATGTTTTATCTTATTTTGATAAACTTGCTTCGGTCTACATTTTAGGTACCGAGATAATTAAGTTTTCAAATCAGTTTTTACAGGCTTTGGTTTCGCAGACCGGTGATTTATCGCTTTTCTTAATGCCGTTGCTTTCAAGTGTGTTTGAAATGGTTGAGGAATTGCAGTCAAGGTCGGTTAGGGTTAAGGGTGAGTCAAATTTGATGAAGTGCTACTCTAACGAGTCTGACGCTAAAGCACTTTTGGGACTCTTAACTAAACAGGATACTTTGTTTTCATTGTTGGCTGAAACGAATAATGATATTGATGTTATTTTCGGTGACCGAACCGATATACCTGAATTTCAGCCGTCAAGTATGATTGTTGCAAAGTACCGATTGGGTAATGATGACATCGGTAGAATTGCAGTTATCGGTCCCGTAAGAATGGCGTATGAACAGTTAATACCTACTGTCAGTTATTTTGCAGAGCGTTTGGGCAAGGTTATGACCCAAGCTATGCGTGACTTGGATAATGATATTTAGAAAGGAATGATTTTTTTGGCAGAGGAAAAGAAAACAACCCCTGAAACCGAGGTTGAGAATAAAGCAAAAACTACCAAAAAGACATCTAAAAAGGTTGATTTAGCTGAATATGAAAAATTGCAGGCAGAATTGACCGCACAAAAAGACTTGGTTTTACGTACTGCGGCTGAATTTGATAACTTCAAACGCCGTACTGAAAAAGAGCGTTTGGCGGCGGCTGAGTTTACTTCGGCAAACCTGTTAAAAAAGCTTTTACCGATTTTTGATAATGTTGACCGTGCTGCTACTGTTGATAAGGACAGCCCTGATTACGCAAAAGGCATTGAAATGATTGTGAAAATGCTTGGTGATGCTGTGAAGGATTTAGGACTTCAGGAAATCGGTGCAGTAGGGGACATCTTTGACCCAAATCTGCACGAGGCGGTAATGCACATCGAGGATGAAAATTTCGGTGAGAACACAATTTGCAATGTTTTGCAAAAGGGTTATAAATTCGGTGATACAGTTATCCGTCCGGCAATGGTGCAGGTAGCAAACTGATTTTGAGTTTAAAGGCTCTGCCTTTGACATATAATTTTATTGAAATATTTTAACTTTTAAACTATTTGGAGGTTTTTATTATGGGAAAAATTATTGGTATTGACTTAGGTACAACTAACTCTTGCGTTGCCGTTATGGAAGGCGGCGAGGCTGTTGTTATTCCTAACGCTGAAGGCGGAAGAACAACCCCGTCGGTTGTTGCTTTTTCTAAGACCGGTGAAAGAATGGTAGGTCAGGTTGCAAAGCGTCAGGCTATCACCAACCCCGACCGTACCGTTATGTCTATTAAGCGTGAGATGGGTGCTTCTTACACTGTAAATATTGACGGTAAGGCTTATACTCCGCAGGAGATTTCTGCTATCATTTTGCAGAAGTTAAAGAATGATGCAGAGGCTTATATCGGCGCTCCCGTTACTGAGGCTGTTATTACTGTTCCTGCATACTTTACCGATGCACAGCGTCAGGCAACTAAGGATGCAGGTAAGATTGCAGGTCTTGACGTAAAGCGTATTATCAATGAACCTACTGCTGCAGCTTTGGCTTACAGTATTGATAAGGAAGACGACCAGAAGGTTATGGTTTATGACCTTGGCGGCGGTACTTTTGACGTTTCAATTATTGAAATGGGCGACGGTGTTCAGGAGGTTTTGGCTACCGCAGGTAACAATAAACTCGGCGGTGACGACTTCGATAAACGCGTTATGGATTGGATTGTAGCTGATTTTAAGGCACAGAATGGCATTGATGTGTCGGGTGACAAAATGGCTATGCAGAGAATTAAGGAAGCCGCAGAAAAGGCAAAAATTGACCTTTCCGGTATGACTATTGCTGATATTAACTTGCCGTTTATTACTGTTGATGCTACCGGTCCTAAGCACTATGAGGGTCAGTTAACCCGTGCTAAATTTAACGAGCTTACTGCTGACTTAGTTGAGGCAACTATGGGTCCTGTACGTCAGGCTTTGTCCGACTCTGGTCTTTCTACTAACGACATTAACAAGGTTTTGATGGTTGGTGGCTCAAGCCGTATTCCTGCAGTTCAAGAGGCAGTTAAGAAACTTATCGGTCGTGACCCGTTCAAGGGTATCAACCCCGATGAATGTGTTGCTTTAGGTGCTGCACTTCAGGGCGGTGTTTTAGGCGGCGACGTTAAGGGCTTATTACTTCTTGACGTTACTCCGTTGTCTTTGGGTATTGAAACTATGGGTGGCGTTTGCACAAAGGTTATTGAGCGTAACACTACCATTCCTACTAATAAGAGTCAGATTTTCTCAACTGCTGCAGACGGTCAGACCTCGGTTGAGGTTCACGTTTTACAGGGTGAGCGTGAGTTTGCCCGCGATAATAAGTCTTTGGGCGTATTTAAGCTTGACGGCATTGCCGCAGCACCCAGAGGTGTTCCGCAGATTGAAGTAACCTTTGATATTGATGCTAACGGTATTGTTAACGTATCTGCAAAGGATTTGGGAACAGGTAAAGAGCAGTCAATTACCATTACCTCGGGTACTAATATGTCTAAAGAGGATATTGATAAGGCTGTAAAAGAAGCTGAACAGTATGCTGCAGAGGACAAAAAGCGTCGTGAAGAGGCTGACCTCAGAAACAATGCAGACCAGTTGGTTTACACTGCAGAAAAGACTGTTAATGACCTCGGTGATAAATTGACCGAGGAAGAAAAGAACGATATTAAGGGTGCTGCAGATGCTTTGAAAGAGGCATTAAAGGGTACTGATGTTGAGGCTATCAAGGTTAAGCAGGAAGACTTGCAGAAAAAGGTTTACGCCGTTTCTGAAAAGATTTACAAGGCTGCACAAGAGGCTCAGGCTCAGGCAGGTCAGGGTGCACCTGACACAAATGGCGACCCCAACAACGTTTACGATGCTGATTATACCGATGTAGACGATACTAAGAAATAATTAATATTTTTAATTTGCGGGCGTTTTATCTTGAAACGTCCGCAAAAGTGAATTTAGTTTAGGAGTTGTTAGCACTTGGCAGAAAAACGTGATTATTATGAAGTGCTTGGAGTAGACAAGAGTGCCGGTGACGATGAAATTAAAAAAGCCTATAGAAAAATGGCTAAAAAATACCATCCCGACCTGCATCCCGGTGATGCCGAAGCCGAAAAGAATTTTAAAGAAGTAAATGAAGCATACGAAGTGCTTTCTAATTCTGACAAAAAGGCTCGCTATGACCAGTTCGGTCACGCAGGTGTTGACCCGAATTTCGGTGCCGGTGGCGGTGCTTACGGTGGCGGATTTGGTGATTTTGGCGATTTAGGTGATATTTTCGGTCAGTTCTTCGGCGGCGGTTTTGGAGGCGGCAGAAGAGCTAATCCCAACGCACCACGTAAAGGTGCCGATACATCAGCATCGGTTGTACTTACATTTGAGGAAGCAGCAAAAGGCTGTAATAAAAAGATTAAAGTTACACGTATTGAAAACTGTGCCGAATGCGGAGGTTCTGGTTGTGAAAAGGGATTTTCGGCAGAAACCTGTCCCTCTTGTCACGGCTCCGGTCAAATATATGTAACTCAGCGTACACCGTTCGGTGCTATGCAAACCACACGTGCTTGTGACACTTGTCGTGGTACAGGTAAGAAAATTGACCATCCGTGTAAGGTTTGTGCCGGTAAAGGCAGAGTTAGACGCACTACCGAGCGTGAAATTAACATCCCTGCGGGTGTTGATGACGGACAGTATATTAATCTTCGCGGCGGCGGTGATACCGGTGTAAACGGCGGTCCTTCGGGAGATTTACACGTTAATATTTCAGTACGTCCGCATCCTATTTTCGAACGTGACGGCTTTGACGTGTTTTGTGAAATTCCTATTTCCTTTACTCAAGCTGCATTAGGTGCCGAAATTACCGTACCGACATTAGACGGTAAGGTTAAATTTACTATTCACGAGGGTACACAGCCCGGCGATGAGTTCAAACTTCGCGGTAAAGGTATTCAAAAGCTCAATTATTCCGGTCGCGGTGACCAGTATGTAAAAATTATTGTCGAAGTTCCAAAAAATCTTAACACTTCTCAAAAGGATATGCTCAAAAAGTTTGAGGAGTCGACCGATGACAATTGTTACAAAGCACGAAAGAGCTTTTTTGACAAAGTTAAAGAATTTTTTAAAGATTAATAAAAAGCCCTTTGGTTTCAAAGGGCTTTTTTATTAGGAGAATATATGTACGATAATATTTTGTTCGACCTTGACGGTACTTTGACCGACCCCAGTGAGGGAATTACAAATTCTGTAACATATGCTTTAGAAAAATTTGGTATTACGGTTGAGGACAAGAAAACACTTTATAAATTTATCGGTCCGCCATTGGTGGTTGCATTCAGTGAATACTACGGGTTTTCAAAAGAGGATTCAGAAAAAGCAACCGCATATTACCGAGAGACCTTTAGCGTAAAAGGTCTTTATGAAAATAAGGTTTATGACGGCGTTGTAAATTTACTTGGAACACTTAAAAATAGCGGTAAAAAGTTAATTTTAGCGACATCAAAGCCTGAAAAATTTGCAAAAGAAATTATGCGATATTTCGATTTAGCAAAGTATTTTGACTTAATTTGCGGTGCAACGTTTGACAGTACCCGCAATACAAAGGATAAAGTGATTACTTATGCTTTATGTGAGGCGGGGATAACCGATAAACGCAAAACCGTTATGATAGGTGACCGTCATCACGATATCGATGGTGCAAGAATGAACGGTATTGATTCTATCGGCGTGCTTTATGGTTTTGGTGACAAAGAGGAATTAACTAAAGCCGGTGCTACTTATATTGCGGAAAATATTGAGGACATTTTAAAATATGTATAAAAAACTGCTTGGCTGATTTCAGTCAAGCAGTTTTTATAGTATTAAATATCCTCAGGGTACTCTGCAGTGCGGTCGGTAGGAATGAATCGAATGTCAAAGGTGAATTCTTCTTCATTAAAGCGGTACTTTTCGTCTAATAACGGTCCGCAAGAGCCAGAACCGACGCCACTTTGTTTGTAATCAACCGAAAGTACGGTTTTTTCAGAACGAGGTAATTCAAAATTATGTTTAGTATCGGTAAGTTCAATCGGTGAATAGGGTAATGCAGAGAATTCAAACGGGGTGCTTTCATTTGAAACAACTAAACCTAAACCGTCAGAACGGTGCAAATATGCCCAATATGTGTTCCAGTGATTGCCGTTTTCCTGCGGCCTTATATGTTGCTGTAATTCGTTTTGCACCTTGTTTGAGAATTTACCCATAAAGGAAGCATTATGGCGGTCACAGTAACTGTCAAAAGGCCCCATACCAAAGTATTCAATATTCTCAAATGACTTATCAAACTCAAGCAACAAGCCAAATTTAGGAATGTAACTGGGACGTTGCTTTGTGTATTGTGCAGGGTTGTCAATTTCCCAGTTGGGTGCGGTAAATGTAAGACCTTCACCTGTCTTTGCTTCAAGGTGCAGTTCAATTTTACCGTCAGCAAAAACCGACCACTCGGCAATTACGTTGAAATGGGGGAAACGTGTAGGTGCTGCCATCGCAAAGTCGGTTGTAATAACAACACAACCGTCTAATTGCTCAACCTTTGTAGCACGTTCATAAGCGGCAGAGTCCTTTAAGCACATTGAGTTCCATGCACCTATTTGTTGCATATCATTGTCTATTGGTGCACGCCAAAGATTAAACCGCATACCATCATTAAGTACGATTTTTCCGTTAACTTTAAGCGATTTAAAAGCACAAAGTGATTTCGAGTATACATATTGGAATCGGTCAGATTTAACTGTGACAGTCAGATTGTCTTCGGTATATTCAACATTACCAAAGTTTATTTTATCGGAGAATACCTGCTCACAGGGTAACTCGAACTGTTCAAAACCAACAATTTCACCGTCAGGTATACCTAAATTTCCATATGAAGAAAAACTGATTCGAACATAGCATTTGCCGTCTGAGGGTTTGTTATAACCTAATGCTACGCGTTCGGTTTTCTGCGGCGGAATAGCGATTGAGCCTAAATTACCCGATGCAACCACTTCGCCGTTGCAGGTTAATTCCCAATTGCCCTCCAAACGTGACATATAGCTGAAATCATAGCAGTTAGTAATATCAAAGACACCGCTTTCAATATCAACAGCCGTAATTTTAAAGGGTTTAATGATGTTTTTGTATTCTTTAAGTCCGTTGGTAGGTTTGACGTCAGGGGTGACAAGTCCGTCGCAACAGAAGTTGCTGTCGTGATCGGCTTCACCGAAATCTCCGCCATAGTAATACATAGTCTTACCGTTTTCAGCTTTGCCCATATACAGTCCGTGGTTAAACCATTCCCAAACAAATCCGCCCATAAAGCGGTCAGAGGAATAAATCAAATCCCAGTAATCTTTCAAGTCACCGGGGCCGTTACCCATTGCATGGCTGTATTCACAAAGCAATAACGGTTTATCGTAATTTGCTTTTTCGGCAAATTCAAGGTATTCCTCACACCAAGAAATGGGTGAATACATACGGCTAACAACATCGGTACATTTTGGCTGATTTTCAATCATAAGCCGACCGGTATCGGTGTCAATAATGTTTTCGTAATGGGTAAAGCGGGTATTATCACGTGCCTTTGTATCAAGAATGGCTTTTTGTACGTTTCTGCCGTAGCCTGCTTCATTACCCATTGACCAGGAAATGATTGAAGTGTTGTTTTTAAAGTTTTCTACCATTAAGCGAACACGTTCTGTGACCTGATGCTCCCACATCTTACCGTCTGAAATATGGTCGTGAATCATCTCACGAACGTTTCTTTTTTCGGGTGTATATGATACATGTCCTAATCCGTGAGTTTCATAATCGGCTTCGCACATAACGTAAAAGCCATATTTATCACACAATTCATAAAATCTCGGGTCATTGGGGTAGTGAGAGGTACGAATTGCGTTAATGTTATGGCGTTTCATTAACTTTAAATCTTTTTTCATATCGTCAACACTGCAAACATAACCGTTTTTAGCGTTGAAATCGTGACGGTTAACGCCCTTAAGCTTTATAGGTCTGCCGTTAAACTTAAATACACCGTTTTCTATTTTTTGATTTCTTATACCGACCGGTACTGTAATAAACTCGTCACCGCTTTCGATGATAAGAGTATACAAATCGGGGTATTCGGCACTCCACATTCTGGGGTCTTTAACTTTGATTTCAGCATTGCCGTTTGCGTCAAAAATTGTTGTTTCAATCTTTTCACCGAAAGAGTTGAAGAGAGTAACTATTGAATCCTCAGCAATCGATGTTTCAATATAGGTTTTGACGGTAGCCTCGCGGTAATCATCAGCAACCTCGGTTTTAACTTCAATATCTTCAATATGACCTTTAGGACGTACTAAAAGATAAACATCACGGAAAATTCCCGACATTCTCCATTTATCCTGGCACTCTAAATATGTACCGTCGCACCATTTAGGCACAACTACGGTCATTCTGTTTCTGCCAACATGCAAAAAGCTGGTAATATTGTACTCTGCCAATTGATGAGAAATTTGACTGTAGCCGACAAATTGGCCGTTAATATAGAGGTACATCGAGGAGTCTACACCCTCAAAAACAACATATTTTTCCAAAGAATCAATATCGTCGTGGATAGTAATATCAATAGCATAAACACCTGCCGGTGTGTTTTTAGGAACAAAAGGAAGGTCGGCAGGGAAAGGGTAACGGGTGTTTAAGTATTGAGGCTTATCGTACCCTTGTAACTGCCAGTTAGAGGGTACGGGTATACGGTTCCAAGAGGAAATATCAGTGTTTTGGTCTGTTATATAATCGGGAATTTCCTCGTATGATTCAAAATAAGAAAATGCCCATTTAGTGCCTGATAACAGCTTAAAACGACTGCTTTCTTCACGAATGTTTAGTTTTGCTTCTTCGGGTGAGCCGTAAGGGATATAATAGGCACGCGGTTTCTCGGTGCCCAAACGGGTCACATTGACGTTATTATGATACCGTTCCTTAATCATAATGTACCTCCCAAATAAACCACATCGGTCGTTCTATTGTCTTTCTTATATACTCTCGGCATACGAATTGAAATATTACACATTATTTCGTATGAAATCGTGTTGCACATATTGGCAATATCATCAAAAGATATTGATAAATCGCCGTCTTGACCGATAACAGTAACTTCGGTTCCAATATCAACGTTTTTAATGTTGCTCACATCAACAGTCATTTGGTCCATACAAATTCTGCCGATAATGGGTGCAAATTGTCCGTTTATAATGACTTTTCCTTTGTTTGACATTGCTCTTGGATAACCGTCAGCGTAGCCGATGGGTACCGTGGCAAGTCTTAATTTTTTGGTTGCAGTAAATGTACGTCCGTATGCAACCGAGTCACCTTTATCTATTTCTTTTACCATTGAAACAGCAGACTTTACAGACATAACCGGTTTTAAGTCGCAACCAATATCTAAACCCGCAGCAGGGGGTAATCCGTAAAGTATAATGCCGGGTCTTATGAGGTTGCCGTAATTTGAATCCCTTAACGTAGAAGCGGCGGAATTACAACAATGGATAAATTCAAAATCTATGCTGTTGTCTTTCAATGCTTTTACTGCTTTAGAAAAAAGTGAATATTGTTTTTTGGTAAATTCCACATCGTCAGAATCATTGCTGTCTGCCGAAGAAAAATGAGTAAAAATACCATAAAATTTGAGCGACGGCAACGCAAGGCACTCTTTTACTTCCGATAATCCCGAAAGACTGTCATTTCGGCAATCAAAACCTATACGGCTCATACCGGTATCGAGTTTTAGGTGTGTTTTTATAACAAAATTATTAATACCGGCGGCTTCAGATAACTGCTTGGCGTAATCAAGGCAGTAAACCGCTTGTGTAATATTAAAAGCATACATCTGCTGAATGTACTTTATCGGTGTAAATCCGAGGACAAGAATGTCTTTTTTAATGCCGTATTTACGTAATTTGATTGCCTCGTTAATGTTAGAAACGGCAAAACCGTAAGCGCCGTTATCTTCATATAGTTTAGCTAAAATATTCGCACCGTGACCGTAAGCATCTGCTTTAACTACCGGCATAATTTTGCGACCGGCAGAAAGTTTTACAATCTCGTTCCAATTGTAAAGTGCAGTGTCAAGGTCAATTTCAGCCCATGCACGTTTTAAAAAATCCATTTGCAATACCGTCCTTTTGATGATAATCATTATGACGAATAAATATATTTATTTAATTATACTACATTACGACAAAATATTCTACACTTATTTTATATAATAAAATAAAACTTATATATGGTCAATATTTTATTTTTAAAGAGTGTAAAATATTAGTATTTGTTTGATAGATAAAATAGAGAAACGGCTGACTCAATTTGAGTCAGCCGTGAAGAAAAGGGAAGATTAGCAGCAACCGTTGTTGCATCCGCAACCGTCGTTGTTACCGCCGCAGCAGAACAATACGATTATGAGAAGGATGATAATCCAGCAGCAGTTACCTGAGCCGAAACCGTTACACATGTGTTTTCCTCCTTTCGTGTCTTCTATGCCATATTATGCCGGAATCAAATTTTGTGTGAGTATTAATAATTTGTAAATTTTGTAATTTGACTTTGACTTTCTTTGACTAATGTGTTATAATTAATTCAAAGAAAATAAACGGAGGTCTTTTTATGAGATTGAGTGATATTATAGCGGCAGAAATTAACCGCTTGTTAGACGAATCGGGCAACAATACTGCTGAAATTCAGAGAAATGATTTTGCATCACGTTTAGGGTGCGTTCCGAGTCAAATAAATTATGTTTTATCATCACGCTTTATACCCGAGCATGGATTTATGGTTGAAAGCCGTCGCGGCGGCGGTGGATATATCCGTATTACTCGAGTTTCGTTAGATGGTGCATCGGCTTTGATGCATCTTGTTAACGCTATTGGCAGGGAAATTGATGACGCTACTGTGAGAATAATTTTAGAAAACTGTTGTAACGGCGGTTTACTTAGTGAAGATACGGCAAAATTGATGTACTCTGCGGTATCAACACCTGTTATGCGTGAAATTCCTGTACCTTTTAGAGATACAGTCCGTGCCGCCGCATTAAAACAGATGTTACTGTCGCAAATATAAGAGGTGTTTTATAATGCTTTGTCAAAACTGTGGTAAAAGAGATGCAACAACCCATTACCATTCGGTAATCAACGGTGTTGTTAAAGATAAATATTTATGCTCTGAATGTGCGGTTAAAGAAAAACAAATGAGCATTAAAGAAAACGATGTTTTTAAAATGTTAACTTCATTTTTTAATGACAGTGCAGTACCGAATTTGCAAACTGTAAAATGTGAGTGTTGCGGTACTTCGTTTAGTGATATTCGTCGTACGGGAAAAGTTGGTTGTGGCAACTGTTACAGTGTTTTTAAAGAACAATTAACAGGGACTCTGCAAAGAATACACGGTCGCACTACCCATATCGGCAAACGTCCTAGTTTTAGTGCCGAAGCCTCTACTTATGAGCCTAAACAAAATATAAATATTGACGAAAAACAAATAAAAGTTGACGGTTTAAAAGAACAACTGAAAAAGGCTATTGAAACCGAAAATTATGAAGAGGCTGCTGAAATTCGCGACCTTATAAGACAAGAGGAGGCGTGAATTATGCTTTGGTATGAAATAAAGAACACTACTCCTGCAATCAGCACGAGAATAAGGCTTGCACGTAATATTGAGGGTATACCGTTTTTGTCAACCTTGAGTTCAGCTGAAAAGAAATCAACAAACAGAATGATTTGTGACAGTATTAAAAAATGTGATTTTGGGTGTATTAAACTTCGTGAAATCGAAATGGAAACTTTGGGCGATATTGAAAGCTATGCAATGGTTGAGCGTCACTGTATTAGTCCTAAATTCGCAGAGAACAAGGACGGAATTTTACTACTATCTGATGATGAGTCGGTCAGTATTATGATTGGTGAAGAGGACCATCTGCGTATTCAGGTTTTGCGTTCGGGTGAATGTCTTTATGAAGCTTATGAACTGTGTGATAAAACTGAAACCGAAATCGGTAAGCACTTAAAGTTTAGTTTTGATGAAAAGTTGGGTTATTTGACCGAATGTCCTACAAATTTGGGTACCGGTATGAGAGCGTCGCTGATGCTTCATTTACCTATACTTGAAAGTAACGGTGAGCTTGGCTCAATTGCCTCGGCTGTGAACAAAATAGGTCTTACTTTTCGCGGATTTTACGGAGAGGGTAGTGACTCAAAATCAAGTATTTATCAGCTTTCAAATCAAGTTACTTTGGGCGTTTCGGAAAGGTCTACTATTGAGAATTTGATTAATCTTGCAAATCAAATTATTTTGAAAGAAAACAATGCTTTACAACGTTTCGACGTTGAGGCTTTAACCGATTTAGTGTGCCGTTCTTTCGGAATCCTTAAGTATGCACGTCAGATGTCAACCGAAGAAATGATGAAGCATACAACCCGTCTAATGCTAGGTGAAAAAGCAGGAATTATCAATTTACCGAATGATGTAAACTTGATGAGCGTATTTATAAATACCCAGCCTGCCATGATTAAACGTATAAAAGGGGATATTTCCCCGACTGAAAGAGATAAATTCAGGGCAGACTTTTTAAGAGACACGTTTAAGAATATCAATATATAAATTAACCGTATTTCAGATTGAAAGGGTGATATTATGAAATACAATTTCGGAGGTTTTACCTCTAAAGGAAATATAGCATTGAATAATGCAATAGAATTTGCCGAAAACTTAGGTCACACTTACGTCGGCAGTGAGCATTTGTTGTTGGGACTTTTGTCTGTAGAAGACTCTGTCGCATCAGAGCTTCTATTTGAAAACGGAGTTGAAAAAGAAAGCGTAATTGAACTCGTAAAAAGTAATATCGGCAGCGGTACTCCTACAAGCTTGACACCGGAACACTTAACACCACGTGCAAAGCGTGTAATTGAGGTTGCAGTGTCCGGCAGCCGAGAAACCGGTAATTCCTTTGTAGGTACAGAGCATTTGCTTATCGGTATTTTGGGTGAGGGCGACAACTATGCTATTAAATTTTTAAATAAATTGAATGTTGATATAGCAATGCTCACCGAGCAAGCATTAGAGGCTGCAGGGGTTGATATAAATAATTCATCATCAAAAGATGAAAAACCGAATGTAAATCAAAGCAAAGGTAACAGCTCGAAACAAAGCGGTAAAGTCAAATCAAAAACTCCTACATTGGATAAATTTGGACGTGATTTAACCGAATTGGCAAAAGAAGGTAAAATTGACCCTTGTATTGGCAGAGGTAAGGAAATTGAACGTGTTATTCAAATACTTTGCCGCAGGACAAAAAATAATCCGTGTCTTATCGGTGAACCCGGTGTCGGTAAAACGGCAGTTGCCGAGGGGTTGGCTTTAAAAATTGCAGAGGGTAATGCCCCTGAACTTCTTAAAAATAAACGCGTTGTTGCACTTGATTTGACCGGAATGGTTGCCGGTACAAAATACCGCGGTGACTTTGAAGAACGCATTAAAAACGCAATTGATGAGGTTATTTCGGCTGACGACGTTATTCTGTTTATTGATGAAATTCATACAATTGTCGGTGCAGGAGCTTCGGCTGATGGCTCAATTGATGCGGCAAATATCCTTAAACCGTCTTTAGCCAGAGGTGAGTTACAGGTTGTTGGTGCAACAACTTTGGATGAATACCGTAAAAATATTGAAAAAGATTCGGCTTTAGAGCGACGTTTTCAACCGGTTTTAGTTGGTGAACCGTCGGAAGAGGACGCTGAACTGATTTTAAAGGGTTTGAGGGATAAGTACGAGTCTCACCATAAGGTGCAGATTACGGATGAGGCAATAACTGCCGCTGTTAAGTTATCGGCACGTTATATTGCTGATAGATTCCTGCCTGACAAGGCAATTGACCTTATTGATGAGGCGGCGTCGCGAGTAAGATTGAATTCATCAACTGCACCTGATGACATAAAGCAACTTGAATTGGAAATCAAGAAAACTGCCGAGCAAAAGGAAGCGGCAATTGAAAATCAGGAGTTTGAAAAAGCGGCAGGTTTCCGTGATAAAGAGCGTGAACTTACCGAAAAATTGAAACAAAGCAAGTCAGAATGGAACAAATCTTCAGGCGAGTTTACCGAAAAGGTGACGGCAGAGGATATTGCCGAGCTGATTTCACAAAACACAGGTATACCCGTTAGCCAATTAACCGAGGAAGAAAGTCAGCGACTTTTGAAACTTGAGAGTGTTTTGCACAACCGAATTGTCGGTCAAAGTGAGGCAGTTACCTCGGTTTCAAAGGCAATTAGACGCGGTAGAGTAGGCTTAAAAGACCCCAAACGTCCAATTGGCTCATTCATCTTTTTAGGACCTACCGGTGTTGGCAAAACCGAGCTTTGTAAGGCATTAGCCGAGGCTATGTTTGGCAGTGAAAATGCTATTGTTCGACTTGATATGTCGGAATATATGGAAAAGCATACTGTGTCACGTTTAATCGGCTCACCACCGGGGTATATCGGCTTTGATGAAGGTGGTCAGTTGACCGAAAAAATCCGCCGTACACCTTATTCGGTTGTACTTTTTGATGAGATTGAAAAGGCACACCCTGATGTATTTAATATTCTTCTTCAAATATTGGAGGACGGCAGATTAACCGATTCTAAAGGCAGGACAGTCAGCTTTAAAAACACCGTTATTATAATGACCTCAAATTTAGGTGCAAAATTCCTAACCGAAAAGAAAACCGCTTTAGGCTTCGGAGAGGCAACTGACAGCGGTGAAAATGTTGCTAAAGAAAAAATTATGACTGAACTGAAATCGGCGTTCAGGCCGGAATTTTTAAACCGTGTTGATGATATTATTATCTTTAATAAACTGACTAAAGACGAGATTTGCGAGATTGCCGAAAAAATGCTTTCGCAGTTAAATATTCGTTTGAATGACCTTAATATCTCTGTTCATTTTGAAAAATCGGCAGTTGAGGCTATTGCTGATGCAGGGTTTGACCCTGTATACGGTGCAAGACCGCTTCGTCGAGCTATTCAAAGTAAAATCGAGGATGTTTTGAGCGAGAAAATTTTAGACGGAAGTATAAAAAACGGCGATAAAGTAATTTGTTGCTTTAATGAAAACGAATTTGAGTTTAAAGCAGAATAATGTAAGGACAAACTGAACTTAAAAAAAGCCACTTTCATACAATGTAGTATGGAGGTGGCTTTATGATTTCAGTGCTTATTTTGAACAAATTTTATGATAGTTCTCTGTGTGTGAACAATCAAGTAATGCGTGAAATATGTGATATGTATATTCCGTTTTTGATGGGTGTTTTGAGGTATAACGGTATCAAATGCAAGTGTGTTGATGTCGCCGAACCGATAAATGAATACGTATTTGTGGGTAAAAACCGCGATAATCTTATTTATGTACCGTCATTTTCCTGTCAGGGAAGTGGGAAAGCAGATATTTCATTTCTTTATACCGATTCGAGTTTACCTCAAAGTCCGGCTTTCGGAATTGCAACAAAGCTTCGTGCTTTAAGGGAAGAAAAACTTAAAAAAATTGTATTTGTGAATCAGTTACTTGGAAATAATATTTTAAAAGATTGTTCACCGATAATCGTAGATAATATGCGGTTTTTGAACACTGAAGATGCGTGCGTTTTAAAAGAAAATATATACCTAAATGCTGTTTTAACAGCACGTGCAATTGCAGAGTATTACGGCATTATATTTTTAGAGCCTTTTTGAGTTATTTTGACCAAATTGTTCTTGAATTATGTCACAATAGGTGGTATAATCAATATGTATAATTATGCTTATTTTGTGGAATGATAATTAAAACTTGAAATTTGGAGTTTTAATATGTCAATACAAAATAATAACGATAATAACAACAATCAACAGAATAACAATGATAATATGTGGGACCAAATCAGGCAGACCGGTTCGGTGACGCCGGACGGCGGAAAACATTGTATTCATTGTTTGACGGTTATCGGTCAAATTGAGGGTCATGGTGTTTTACCGCCTGATGCTAAAACTACAAAGTATGAGCATGTTATTCCTCAGCTTGTATCGGTTGAGGAAGACCCAAAAATTGAGGGTATGATGATAATTCTCAATACTGTTGGCGGTGATGTTGAAGCCGGTCTTGCTTTAGCAGAACTAATCAGCGGTATGAGTAAACCTACTGTATCATTGGTTTTGGGCGGCGGTCATTCGATTGGCGTGCCGTTGGCGGTATCGGCAAAAAAATCATTTATTGTGCCGAGTGCTACTATGACAATTCACCCCGTACGTACTAACGGTTTGGTACTGGGTGTTGAACAAACATTGCATTACTTTGAGCGTATGCAAAAAAGGATTTCGGATTTCGTGGTTAAAAATTCTAATATCACTGCCGACCAATTTGAAAAGTTCATGCTTAATACGGATGAACTTGCAACCGATATGGGTAGTGTATTAGACGGTGAAATGGCAGTGCAGTGCGGTTTGATTGATGAAATCGGCAGTCTTTCAAGCGTAATAAATGAATTGTATAATATGATTGAACAATAAACACGGCGTAAATTACGCCGATTACATAATATTTTCGAAGTGTTTAAAGGAGATGCGACAAATGGCGAAGTACAAATCAAAAAGCAAAGGTAAAACTAAAAAAGAACCGGTAAAGCCCTCAAATAACTCCGGTGCTAAAAAGAACATAGTTTCAGTTTTACTTTTTACGTTATCAATTTTGCTTTTTTTAGCCGCAATAATAAAAGGAACGGCCGGTTGGACTGCAATACATAATTTCGTTTTAGGTTTGTTCGGATTTTTCGGGTATATTGTGCCCATATTAATGGGTGTTATTGCTGTATACCTTGCTTTAGACCGTCTGCAAGGAAAGGCTCTTGTTAGAATAATTGAGTTTTCCGTCTTGTTGCTTTTGGTATCAACATTTGTACATATTGTGGGTATTGCAGGTAATCCTGATGTTGACGCTTACTTTAAAGCGTTTGCGGCTTCTTACAGTGCAGGGTATACTTCAACCGGTATTTTCGGTGCACTTTTAGGATACCCCGTGTTCTTGTTGCTTGGTAATCCGGGTGCTTGGATAGTAGTTGCATTGTTAATTTTTGCAACGGTTATGCTTATGACCGGTACAACCCTTATCGCATTGTTTAAAGCATTGAGCAAGCCCGTTAAAAAAATTGAAGAGGTTGCCGAAATTGCCTTTGAACAACGTAATGAAAAAAGGGCAGTGAATGTTGATATTCCGCTTGATGGTGAAACACGTGAAGAGCTGGAAGATGAAATGACAATTGAAGAACAAAAAGAAAATGTTATTAAAAAATACCGCGATTTAGACAACGAATCTATGACGGTTGACATCCGTTCAAGTTCTAAAAAGCCAAGCAGTAAATCAGTATCTGCTTCTAAACCTGATATTACTGCTACCGCAAACGCTATTTCCGAGCGTGCAGACGAAATTATGCCTGATGATGAAAACGGTGATGTTTCTGACATTATAAACAAAGTTAACAATGATGCTGATACTAAAGCAGGCAAACTTGATTTTAAGGTCCCTGAAGGCAGTGCAGTTTCGTTTGACACAGGTGCTGAGGAGTATAAATTCCCTCCGGTGTCGTTGTTGTCTGAGCCGTCTGTTGAAAGTACAAAAAATATTACTGCAGAGTTAGAATCAACTGCCACCTTGCTTGTTGATACTTTACGCAGTTTCGGTGTGGAGTCAAGAATTATTAATATCAGCCGCGGACCTTCTGTAACACGTTATGAGTTACAGCCTGCCGCAGGTGTCAAAATCAGTAAAATTACCAATCTTGCTGATGATATTGCACTTAATTTGGCTACTGCAGGTGTTCGTATTGAAGCACCTATTCCGAACAAACCGGCGGTTGGTATTGAGGTGCCTAATAAGATTAATAGTATTGTTAAAATTCGTGAAATTATTGATTCTCAAGCTTTTTCATCATCAAAAAGTAAACTTTCAGTTGCTTTAGGTAAGGATATTTCGGGTGAACAGAGGGTTGCGGACATCGCTAAAATGCCTCACGGTCTTATAGCCGGTGCTACCGGTTCAGGTAAATCAGTATGCATTAACTCAATTATTATGAGTATTCTTTTCAAGGCAACGCCCGATGAAGTAAAATTGTTGCTGATTGACCCCAAGGTTGTTGAATTGGGAATTTATAACGGCATTCCTCATTTGATAGTTCCCGTTGTTACCGACCCAAGAAAAGCCGCAGGTGCTTTAGGTTGGGCAGTTGTGGAAATGGAAAAGAGATATAAGCTTTTTGCCGAAAACGATGTTAGAAACGTTGTAGGTTATAACGAATTAGCCGAAAAACGTGACGATTTGATGAAGATGCCGCAGATTGTCATTATCATTGATGAGTTGGCTGACCTTATGATGACTGCACCGGGTGAGGTTGAAGATTCAATCTGCCGTTTGGCTCAAAAAGCACGTGCCGCAGGTATGCACTTGATTGTCGCAACCCAACGTCCGTCGGTTGATGTTGTTACGGGACTTATTAAGGCTAATATCCCGACTCGTATTGCATTTGCCGTTTCATCGCAGGTTGACAGCCGTACCATTATTGATATCGGCGGAGCTGAAAAGTTAATGGGTAAGGGCGATATGCTGTTCTACCCGACGGGTGCAATTAAGCCTGAACGTATTCAAGGTTGCTTTGTAAGTGATGGTGAGGTTGAAAAGGTTGTTCAGTATTTGAAATCTGACCATAGAAACGAATATGACGAGGATGTCATGAACGAAATCGAACGCCAGGCAGCAAAAGAAAAGGCTGCAAAGAGCGGTTTGCCGGAAGATGCGGTTCAAGATGATGCTGACCCGATGCTTGATGACGCTATTATGTGCGTTGTTGAATTGGGACAGGCATCAACCTCGCTGTTGCAAAGAAAATTGCGTTTGGGTTATGCCCGTGCGGCAAGACTTGTTGATATGATGGAGGAACGCGGAGTTGTCGGACCTTATGAGGGTTCTAAACCGCGTCAGGTATTGATTACTAAAGAACAGTTGTTAGAGCAAAGGGCAGGTAGCAGTGACGGTGAATAACGGATTTCTACCAATTTCAAAAGAAGAAATGCAGAACAGAGGTTGGACAGAGGTTGACTTTTGCATCGTCACCGGCGACGCTTATGTTGACCATCCTTCCTTTGGTACTGCTATTATTTCAAGAGTTTTAGAGTCGGCAGGATATAAGGTTGGTATCATTTCCCAGCCCGACTGGAAAAACGAACAAAGCATAACCGAGTTTGGTAGACCCAGACTCGGATTTATGGTTAATTCGGGTAATATTGACTCGATGGTTGCACACTATACTGCTGCCAAGAAAAAACGCAGTGAGGATATGTATTCGCCCGGTGCTAAAGCGGGTTTAAGACCTGACCGTGCAGTTACTGTTTACTCTAACCTCATTCGTAAGGTTTACGGTGATATTCCGCTGATTATTGGCGGCGTGGAGGCTTCTTTACGCCGTTTTGCTCATTATGACTATTGGCTGGATACTGTTTTGCCGTCAATTTTGATTGACTCCAAAGCCGATTTATTGAGCTTCGGTATGGGTGAACTGCAGACTAAAATCATCGCTGACCGATTAAATGCCGGTGAGAATATAAAAGATTTGACCGATATTGACGGCACAGCCTTTGTTACAGACAGTGTTGTTGGTATTAATGCACTGACAGTTCCGTCGTTTGAGGAGTGTAAAACCAACAAACGCCAATATGCAGTGGCTTGTCGAGTTGAATATGATGAGCAAGATGCAGTAAGAGGTAAGCGTATTGTTCAAAAACACGGCGACCGATATGTGGTTCAAAATAAACCGATGAGAGTGCTTACAACGGCTGAATTAGACGAGGTTTATGCATTGCCGTATCAGAGATACTACCACCCGATATACGAAAGCCTAGGTGGTGTGCCTGCTATAAAAGAGGTTGAATTTTCGGTTACTCATAACCGCGGTTGCTTCGGTGCTTGTAACTTTTGCTCAATTGCTTATCATCAGGGCAGACAAATTGCCGTAAGAAGTGAAGAGTCGATTTTAAATGAGGTTGAATTGCTTACAAAAAATTCTCATTTTAAGGGATATATTCACGATGTTGGCGGTCCTACCGCAAATTTCCGCCAAGTTTCGTGCCAAAAGCAATTAGAACACGGTCTTTGCAAGGGTAAAAAGTGTTTAGCGCCGACAGTTTGTAAAAATCTTGAATGTGACCACACTGAATATCTTGAAATGTTACGAAAAATCAGAGCAGTCAAGGGCGTTAAAAAGGTGTTTATCCGTTCTGGTATTCGTTTTGACTATCTTTTACAGGATAAAAATGATGACTTTTTCAAAGAATTAGTTGAACACCACGTCAGCGGACAACTAAAGGTTGCACCCGAGCATTGCAGTGACAGTGTGCTTGATAAAATGGGCAAACCGCATATTGAAACATATCGAAGATTTGTTAATAAGTTTTATAAAATCACAAAGCAAGTGGGTAAAGAACAGTATTTGGTACCTTATTTAATGTCAAGTCACCCCGGATGTAAAATGAGTGATGCTATTGAGTTGGCTTTATTTTTAAAGCAAAACAAGATGCGTCCCGAACAGGTGCAGGATTTTTATCCAACCCCCGGTACGATTTCGACTTGTATGTACTATACTGAGCTTGACCCGTATACCTTAGAACATATTTTTGTGCCGAAAACACCCTCACAAAAGGCAGAACAGAGAGCATTGTTGCAGTATTTTAAACCTGAAAATAAGCAAATTGTCTTGAAAGCACTGAAAGATTGCGGTCGTACCGATTTAATCGGCACAGGTCCTGACTGTCTTATCAATGCACCCGGTTTCGGCGGAAATAATACTGCTTATGGCGGGCAAAATAATCGCAACACTAAGACAACAATACGCAAAAACAAAAAATCTAATATAAAAACAAAAACCGCCCCGAAGCCCTTTAAGGCAAAGGGCCGCTGGGACGGAAAATGATATGTATGGGAGGGTGTTTTTCCTCCCCAATAATTACTGCAAAACTTTAAAAGGTTAGTCTGCTCCGCCGACCATCGGTGTATGCATATCGCTGTCGCCGGCTTCAGTTGTATCGCGGAATAAAAGCGAGATACACCATACGCCTGCAAGTGCTACTAATGTGTAGACAATACGGCTCAAGAGTGCATCCTGTCCGCCGAAAATCCAAGCGACAAGGTCAAACTGGAACAAACCGATACTACCCCAGTTAAGTCCGCCGATAATTAAAAGAATTAAGCAAATTTTATCAAACATTTTTTTCACTCCTTTTCGCTTTTATTTTTGACTGTTATTTTAACTTTATTCAAAGGAATTTTTTATGAAAAAGAACGATTTAGTGAATTTAGAAATCATTGATACCACTCTTCAGGGTGCAGGTGTCGGCAAATTAAACGGTTTAACCGTTTTTGTAGACTCTGCCGTTACGGGCGATAGTGTGATTGCACATATTTTAAAGGTTAAACAAAACTGTGCATTTGCTAAAATTCACGAAATTATAAAACCGTCAAACGATAGAGTTCAGAACACCTGCAAAAGTTTCCCGCAGTGCGGAGGTTGTTCATTCAGACACATTGATTATAAAAAAGAACTTTTGATTAAAGAAAATAACGTTAAAAATAATTTAAAACGTATCGGTACAGTTGAGCCCGAGTTTGAGCCAATTTTAGGATTATCGGATTCTTCTTACAGAAATAAAGCACAGTATCCTGTTTCGATAGAAAAAGGTGAGGTTAAAATCGGTTTTTTTGCAGGCCATAGCCACAGAGTTGTATCTTGTGAAAACTGTGCACTGCAACCGCCTGAATTTTCTGAAGCAGTATTAAAATTTAAAGAATTTTTGATAAAAAATAATATTTCAATTTACGATGAAACCGAGCATAAGGGACTTGTTCGTCACATTTATTTCCGTAAGGCTGTTGTAACCGGTGAAATTATGGTTTGCCTTTGCTTAAATGGTCGCAAATTTCCTTGTAATGAAGAATTTATTGATGCAATGCAATCGGTGTTTGGTGACAACTTAAAGTCTGTTGTGTTGAATTTTAATACAGATAAGACCAATGTTATTATGGGCGAAGAATGTGAAACTATTTACGGTGACGGATATATTACCGACATACTTTGCGGTGTGAGAGTTCGTATTTCGCCTTTGTCTTTCTATCAGGTAAATCACGATATGGCAGAAAAGCTATATGAAAAAGCTAGAGAATATGCCGAGCCTGCCGGTAAAACTGTGCTTGACTTATATTGCGGTGCCGGTACAATCGGTCTTTCGATGGCAGATTTGTGTAAAAAAATTATCGGTGTTGAGATTATACCCGAAGCTATTGAGGACGCAAAATTTAACACTAAACTAAATGGCATTGATAATGCCGAGTTTATGTGCGGTGATGCTGCAAAAGCGGCTGTAGTATTTGCTGAAAAGGGAATTAGTCCCGATGTTGTGATTGTAGACCCGCCGAGAAAAGGTTGCGACGGTGAATTAATTAAAACAATTGCCGAGGATTTTAAACCCGAACGTTTAGTTTACGTTTCTTGCGACCCCGCAACGCTCGCTCGCGACTGTAAAATTTTTAAAAGTTTAGGTTTTGACACCATAAAAGCCGCTACATTTGATATGTTCCCAAGAACGGGACATGTGGAAACAGTAGCTCTTTTAAGTCGCAAACATATTTAACTATATGTATTTTAAGGACGTAAATCATGAGAAAGATAACAAGAATTGTTCTGGCTATTTTAAGTGGGATTTCACTTTTGTGTTGTATAACTGCTCCGATTATTAGCAGTATAATGCAAAGCTATTATAAAAGTTTGCTACCTATTGCCAATACTGAAGAGATATTAAACCAAAAGCAATTTTGGGCATGGGTTGGTGAGACTAAAATTTTCTTAATAATATTTTTGGTTATGGTAGGTTCTTTTTTTATTACAGAAATGATTTTTTTGCTTAAAAGTATTCAAAAACCATTTGATAACAGGGGAAAACATGAGTGAAATTAATATGAAATGTCCCAACAGTAAAAAATGTGGTGGATGTCAGTTACAAAATCTGCCGTATAATAGACAGTTGAGCTATAAACAGGTTAAAGTTATAAAACTGCTCGGTAAATATGCCCATGTGAATGAGATAATCGGTATGGATAATCCGTACCATTACCGTAACAAAGTGCAGGCGGCTTTTAAACGGGTTGGCGGTAAAATTGTTTCGGGTGTTTATCAGTCATCAACTCATAACATCATTCCGGTTGACAGTTGTATGATTGAGGACGAAAAGGCTGATGAGGTTATTGTCACAATCCGTAAATTACTGAAAAGTTTTAAGTTGAAAGTTTTTAACGAGGATACTTTTGAAGGCTTCTTGCGTCATGTTCTTGTGAAACGGAGTTTCAGTACGGGAGAGTTAATGGTGGTTTTGGTTACCGGTACGTTTGATTTCCCAGATGAGTCGAAGTTTATTAATGCTTTATTAAGCCGTCACCCTGAAATTACAACGATTGTTCAAAATGTGAATAACAAGCGTACAAGCCTTGTTTTAGGCGACCAAACAAAAGTCCTTTTCGGTAGCGGTTATATTGAGGATAATTTGCTTGAGTGTAAGTTCCGTATTTCACCTAAAGCGTTTTATCAAATCAATCCAACACAGACAGAAGTGTTGTATAGCAAGGCGTTAGAGTACGCCAAATTAACCGGGAACGAAACGGTTATTGATGCATATTGCGGTACCGGCACAATAGGTATTTTGGCCTCAAAGTCGGCTAAAAAGGTAATCGGTGTCGAACTAAATAAAGATGCCGTAAAAGATGCTAAAGTAAATGCCGAGTTAAACGGCGTTCAAAATATCGAGTTTTATGAGGCTGATGCGGGTAAATTTATGGTTGAATTGGCGTCATTAAAACAACAAATAGATACTGTTATTATGGACCCGCCAAGGGCAGGTGCAAGCCTTGATTTTCTGAAATCTTTGGTAACGCTAAAGCCTAAAAACGTTGTTTATATATCCTGCAACCCCGAAACACAAGCGAGAGATTTAAGCTTTTTTACACGTAAAGGTTATAGGGTAAAGAAAATTCAGCCGGTTGATATGTTCCCGCACACGCAACATGTGGAGTGCTGTGTGCTACTATGTCGTGAGGTGTGAAGATTATGAATAAAAGTTTTTGGAGATTTTGTTTATTATTAATTTTAAATATCTTACCATTTTTTCTAGATTGTGTTTTATACAAATTCGGAGCTTGGGTAGAATTGATGTTTCCTATTTTGCAAATAATAATCAACTTAATTAATTATCATTGTACAACTAAAGTAATATCATTTGTATTTTTAAATATGGCTATGCTTATTTCGAGCATAGCAAACATCCTCATTTCTACGCAATTGTATTACGCCAATGTTAGTTCTGACAGCGGAACCTTATTAGTTGGGTACTATTTTGCTCAAATTGCTTTTGTTTTCATTACATTGATGACATTAATAAGTATCGTTTGCCGAATTGCAAGCAACAAACGAAACAAATAGCGTAACAGACCCCACGCAAGGCACGTTGAATGTGTTGTGCAACTGTGCCGTACTGCTGAAAAATAATTTAAAAGGAAAACAGAAATGGAAAAATTAACTTCTAGAATTATAAAATACATATTAGGATTATTTATAGTAACTGTAGGTATCGGTTTTGCTGTTAAGTCGGACTTTGGCGTTTCACCGGTTAGTGCGATTCCGTATACTATGACTAAAATTATCGGTCTTGAAATGGGACTCGGTACAATGATTTTTCAGTCATTTTTGGTTGTTATACAAATATTGATTTTACGTAAAAATTTTGAGTTGAAAAACCTTTTGCAGATTGGAGTCAGCATAGTTTTCGGCCGGATGACAACATTTTCAAACTATGTTGTCGGTCTTTTGCCGTTTACTGATTTGCTCCCTGTAAGAATTGCGATGATTTTAGTTTCCTGCGTGCTTATTGCACTTGGAATTGCACTTTATGTGCCTGCCAATATTGTCCCAATGCCGTCAGAGGGTCTTATCAAAACCGTTGCTGATGTCACAAAAAAGAA
>JAZRQE010000051.1:0-22765 GCA_045649545.1 Acutalibacteraceae bacterium | reverse complement strand
ACTGGTAGTCGGACTTCTGCAGGATTTCTATGCGGATCGCCGCAATCAGAAAATACACATTGATACAGATATATTGTAAATACAGGGAAGAGGTAAATCCGTTATCAGATTGCTGAAGAACCGAAGCTCATCCGTGAAATCCTCTGCAGACACATCCTCCCATGCGAACCCCCGGGTCAGCATGTATTCCTTCGTGTTGCGCGGCGGATAGAAGATCCTGCCGCGGTCGATCATTTCATCTTCGTCTTTGTACATCCCTTCGATGTAATCGGTCGCGAGCTCGATGTATTTCTCATAGTGCTCCAGCTTGGCATCTGCAGATACGGCCTTCTGCTGCACGATGTTCTTCAGATTGCTCTCCAGCTGGTCGGTCAGCGCGGTCTCCGAGGAATTCTTGATCCAATGGATGCAGATAATACCGGTCACGCTTGCCGCCAGCAGGGCGATCAGCGTTGTCAGAAGGACGATCGACATGACACGTCTGCGGATCGGCACCCGCTTCTGATTGGTAGAATTAGCTTGACTCATTTGCATTCACCCCCGGAAGAATCACACAGTAGGTAAAATCATATCATTACCGGCAGGAATAATCGTTTTTTGACCGCGTATGATACCGGCAATCAAAATACCTTGCTTGGTCTGTAAATCCTTTAAAGGAATGTTTACAACCTTTGAGTCCGGTTTTACATTAAACTCAAGTGCCTCTGCTTTGCCGTCAGCCAACTGATAAAGCGTTTCAATATTACTGCCTAAAGAGTTTTGTAATGCTCTGGCGTAACTCACCGCCACGTCAGCAATCAGTTTGTTTGGCGAAATTACACAATCCAACCCTAAATTTTCGGCTAACGGGATAAGCTCGTCGCGGTTGACCTTGGAAATGATGTTGGGAACGTTTTTAGACGATGCGAAAATAGAAATAAGAATATTTTCCTCATCAACGCCGGTTAATGAAACAAATGCATCAAGTGATTTAACACCTTCTTCAAGTAAAAGCTCCTGCTCGGTGCCGTCTCCCTGGATAATTACGGCTTTTGGCAAGGCTTCGCTCAATTGCTCGCATACGTCGGCGTTTTTTTCGATTATTTTAACCGAACTGCCGATTTCAGTAAGCATTTCGGCAAGGTATAAAGCGGTACGGCTACCGCCCATAATCATAACGTTTTTAGCACTCTTTTTAAAAGAGCCTAAACTGCGGAACAGCTTTTCAAGTTCGCTCGGAGAGGCAGTAATACCGATTTTGTCACCGCTTTTCAAAGCAAAATTACCGTCAGGAATGAAAATATTATCCTCTCGCTGAACATAACATACAAGCACTTTGGCTTTGTGCTTTTCACGCATTTGCATCAAGGTCATTCCGTCTAAAACGGAATCCGGTTTTAAGCGGAATTCAATCATTTCAAGATTGCCTCTTGAAAAAGTGTCAATCTTTACTGCAGAGGGGAATTTTAAAATATTAAAAAGCTCTTTTGCTGCCAAAAGTTCAGGGTTTATTGACATAGAAAGTTCAAGATTTTGTTTTAAAAAAGCCAAACTTTTGTCGTTATACTCATGATTTCTTATTCGGGCAACGGTGTTTTTTGCACCGAGTTTTCGAGCAAAGAAACAACTTAACATATTAAGCTCGTCCGAACCGGTTACGGCAACGAACAGCTCGGCGTTTTGAACATCGGCTTCCAGTAAAGTGTCACTGTCGGCACCGTTTCCGCAAAGCCCCATTACATCGTAAATATTGGTAATGTTCTTTACGTTTTTCGGGTCAGAGTCAATGGCGACGATATCGTGACCCTCGTTAACCAAACTCGCTACAATGGTAGAACCGATTTTTCCGCATCCTACAATAACAATTTTCATAAAAATCCCTCTTTTAAACGTTGATTAGGAACAACTTGTTAAAAGTAATTATCTTTCTTTTAAAGCAGTATATTCGGCGGTTGATTTGACATTGATATAAGCCGGACGAATAATTTTGCCTGCATTTTGAATTTCCTCAATACGGTGGGCACTCCAACCGGCGATTCTCGACACCGCAAAAATCGGTGTAAATAATTCGGGCGGTAATCCTAACATACGGTAAATTAGACCCGAATAAAAGTCAACATTCGGGCTGACGCCTTTATACATTTTTCTTCGGTCTGCAATGATTTCGGGTGCTAAAGAAGCAACGGTTTCGTATAGCTTAAATTCTTCTTCCTGCCCCTTTTCTATTGCAAGACTTTCAGCACATTCCTTTAAAATGTCGGCTCTCGGGTCGGAGAGAGAGTAGATTGCGTGTCCCATACCGTAGATAAGACCGGCGTTGTCAAACGCCTTTTTGTCGAGCAGGCGTGCAAGATAATCTTTAATTTCGTTTTGGTCTTTAGTGTTAATATTTGCCTTCATATCGTCGAACATTCTGACAACCTTTATGTTTGCGCCGCCGTGACGAGGGCCTTTAAGCGAGCCTAAAGCCGCCGCAATTGCCGAATATGTATCGGTACCTGATGAGGTAACAACGTGGGTTGTAAAGGTAGAGTTGTTACCGCCGCCATGCTCTGCGTGAAGTATCATTGCAAGGTCAAGTATTTTGGCTTCAAGGTCGGTAAACTGACCGTCCTCGCGAAGTAAACTCAAAAGATTTTCAGCCGTTGAATATTTTGGGTTGGGCTGGTGTATAAAAAGACTTTGATTTTGGTGATAATGTAAGTATGACTGATAACTGTAAACCGACAGCATCGGGAAAACGGCAATCAATTGCATACACTGACGCAAGACATTGGCGATTGAAATATCGTCTGGGTTTTCGTCATAAGAGTATAAAGCCAATACGCAACGGGAAAGAATGTTCATCATATCCTTGCCGGGTGCTTTTAAAATCATATCACGGACAAATGAGGGTGGCAATGAACGATAATCGGCAAGCTCTGCCGAAAACTCTAACAGTTCTTTTTCGTTAGGCAGTCTGCCGAACAGCAATAAGTATATAGCCTCTTCGAAGCCGAAACGATTGTCGTGCTTTAATCCCTTAATAATGTCACGCACGTTAATTCCGCGGTAACGCAGTTCGCCGTGGCAGGGTACAAAGTTGCCGTTTTCATCTTTTTTCTTGGCAATGACACTGGAAATTTCGGTCAACCCTGTAACAACACCGTTACCGTTGAGGTCACGCAGACCGCGGAAAACGTGATGTTCTGTATACATCTCGGGTTTAATCCCGTTATTTTCACATGATATTTTTGCTAAGTTCTTGATATAAGGGGTAACTTCGGAATAGGATTTTTTCATTTTTTACCTCGTTTCTATAAAAAGGTTGCATTATAATACATATATACACAATTATTTTAACATATATTTATCTATAAATCAACTAAACAAATTATATGATTTATATATTGGGTTTTGCGAGTTGAGATTGACATAATTTTTAAGGTATGGTAAAATAATATTAAGGTGAAAACCTAATAACTTTAAAAGGATGATTTTTTTATGCCGGGTTTAATTATAGCTGCCGTATTGGCGTTTATTGTGCTTTGTTGTTTGCGTGTTGTTCCGCAGGCGACCGAGTTTGTTATTGAGCGGTTGGGTAAATACCACGCCACTTGGGGTGCAGGCTTGCATATCCTTATCCCTGTTATTGACCGCGTTTCAAAACGCGTAACCTTAAAAGAGCAGGTTTTGGATTCTCCTCCGCAGCCGGTTATCACCAAGGATAATGTAACTATGCAGATTGATACCGTTGTGTATTTTAAAGTGTTTGACTCTAAACTTTTCACTTACGGTGCAGTTAATCCGATTAGTGCATTATCCAACCTTACTGCCACAACTTTGAGAAACATTGTCGGTGAGTTGGAGTTGGACGACACTTTGACCTCGCGTGATACAATCAACGGCAAAATGACCGAGATTTTGGACTGTGCTACCGACCAATGGGGCATTAAGGTTAACCGTGTAGAACTTAAAAATATTATCCCGCCGTCTGAAATCCAAAATGCTATGGAAAAGCAGATGAAGGCAGAGCGTGACCGCCGTGAAACCTTGTTGGAGGCAGAGGGTCACAAAGCTGCAGTTATTACCCGTGCAGAGGGTGACAAGCAGGCAATGATTCTTGCTGCAGAGGGTGAGCGTGACGCTCGTATTGCCCGTGCTGAAGGTGAAGCAAAGGCGATTTTCCTTGCCAAAAAGGCAGAGGCTGACGGTCTTGCCGCTTTAAAGGATGCCGGTGTTGACGCGGCTGTTTTGGAACTCAAAAAGTATGAGGCATTGGTACAGATGTCTAACGGTAAGGCTTCTAAAATTATTGTTCCTACCGATGCTGTTGATATGACCAAAGCAAACGTAATGTTCTCCGAAACTTCAGGACTCGGCGATGTTACTGAGCCTGCAAAGGAAGCTCCCGCGAAAAAGAAAACCGACCCCTGCTGTGATTAATAATGCATAAGCAGAAGTTAAATTTGAAGTCGGCATCGAGAAAACCGATTACTGATAGCATAGCCGCCGTTATTTTTGCGACGGCTATGTTTTTCTTTATATTGTCGTTTTCTATTGCACTACCGATTTATTGCAGAGGGTTCTATTTTGCACATATAGAACCGTTAAATTTGGTTGAACACAGCGGATATTCGGCAAGTGAAATCAAAGAGGCTTATAATGAGGTTTTGGATTATTTGACATTACCTAACCGCGAGTTTGGGTGTGGGGTTATGCCGTTTTCTAAAGACGGTGAGGCTCATTTTGCAGACTGCAAGGTGCTGTTTAACATTAATTTAACCGCTTTGATAACCTCAGGCGTGTGCCTTCTTGTGCTGATTATTTTAAAAAAGCTCAAAAAGGTCAAAGGCTTTTTTATCGGCACTTTGCCGGCGTACACCTATTCTGGCTTGGTGGCAATACTTGTTCCGCTGGTTGTGGGGATTTTAGCGTCACTCGATTTTGAAAAAGCGTTTACCGTTTTTCATCACATATTCTTTCCGGGTGAATCAGACTGGTATTTTGACAGTCGTGTTGACCAGATAATAAACGTTTTACCTGAAAAGTTTTTTATGAATTGTGCAATACTTATCGGCAGTGCTATAGCATTGCTTTCGGTGGTGTTTGTAGTTTTAGGAATTGTAAAAAGAAAACGCAAAAATTGACAAAATAAGTTTTGTGTGGTAGAATGAGAATTAATAAAAAACACATTTGGTAGGGGTGTTTATGGCTAATAAATTCAGAATTACCGTTGGTGGTATCGATTACATTATTGCTTCGGAGGACGAGGAGACCTATGTTCGTCAAATAGGTGATGAACTTAACCATAAGTTAGACTCGTTGGCACGCAGTAATCCGTATCTTTCAACCGCAATGGTGGCAATTTTGGCAGCACTGGAATATTGTGACAACGCTAAAAAGGCTAACGCTGCCGCCGAGGAAGCAAGGGCTGAACTTAAAGGCATTTCCGAAGATTTGGCTTGTGCAAGGTTGGAGATTGACGGAGCACGCCGCGAAATCGAGCGTCTTAACCGCGAAAACCGTCAGTTGCGTATAGGTAAAAGTGCATTATGATTGAGGTACTTGCCCCCGCAGGCGGAGTTGATAGTTTCAAAGCCGCCGTTTTGTCGGGAGCCGATGCGGTGTATTTCGGTGCGGGCAATTTTAATGCTCGCCGAAATGCCAAAAATTTTACAACTGAAGATGTGCGGCAGTGTGCCGCATTTGCAAGGGTGAGAGGGGTTAAGACCTATCTTACCCTTAATACACTTTTAGGCGATAATGAGTTGACGACAGCACTCAATACCGCTTTAATGGCGGCAGAGTGCGGGGTTGATGCACTGATTGTGCAGGATTTGGGGCTAGCCAAACTTTTACGAGAGCATTTACCCAATATGCCTATTCACGCGTCAACCCAAATGTCGGTACATTCTGCCGAAAGTCTACCGCTTTTAAAGGAAATGGGGTTTTCACGTGTGGTTGTCGCCCGTGAAATGGATAAAGAATCTTTAGCCAAACTGTGTAAAGAAGCGGCTTTACTGGGACTTGAGGTTGAGGCGTTTGTTCACGGTGCATTATGTATGTGCCTTTCGGGACAGTGCTATTTAAGTAGTGTTTTGGGCGGTCGCAGCGGTAACCGTGGGCTTTGTGCTCAGCCTTGCCGTCTGCCGTTTGAAGTAAAAAACGGCACAGGTCATGATTTAAGTTTAAAGGATATGAGTTATATTTCTCATATTGCCGAAATGCGGGATATGGGAGTCACTTCGTTTAAAATAGAGGGTCGAATGAAACGTCCCGAGTACGTTGCCGCCGCTGTCACTGCGGTTAAAAACGCCGCTTTGGGTCAAATAGTTTCGGCAGAAATTAAAGAGTTACTTTCGGGTATTTTCTCCCGTTCAGGTCATACCGATGGGTATTACAGAAATGCCTTAGGTAAAGAAATGTTCGGTGTAAGGACCGACAGTGACGAAAAACTGTCACAAAAACTTATAAACTCCGCACACGAGCTTTACCGCCGTGAAATCGGCAGAGTAGAAGTGTCGGCAGAGGTTATTATAAAGAAAAACGAGCAGGTTTCACTAACCGTTCGCGATAAAGACGGAAATAGTGTTACTGTTTTGAGTGAAGTCCCTGAAACGGCACTCAACCGCGAAACAGATTGCGATTTTGTTGCCGAAAAATTGAAAAAATGCGGCGGAACACCTTTTATAATGGGCGAGGTTAAGTGTGACATAAGCGGTGGACTTTCGGTAGGCGGTGCTGCGTTAAACGAACTGCGACGTAATGCTTTGTCGCTTTTAAGTGAAAAAAGAGCCGAATATGACGGAAAAGGCCTAAAAAACAACACCGTCAGTGAGTTTAAAGTAGAAAAACAAACTTTAAGAAATGTCTCGCCCAAGGCAGTGGCATATTTTAGAAATGTAGAGCAAATCCCACAAGATTTAAGCGGTATTTCGGCAATAATTTTACCTTGTGAAACCGATTTTGGGAAGGTCAATATCCCGAAAAACATACCCGTTTTAGCCGATATCCCAAGAGGGATTTTGCACAATACCGATTTAATTTTGCAACAGTTACAGTCGGCTAAAGAAAACGGCGTCAAAGCCGTGGTTTGCGGAAATTTAGCAGGGTTAGGTTTAGCTCAAAAGGCTGGATTGCCAACTGTCGGCGGTTTTGGTATGAATGTATTTAACACCGAAAGCGTTAATGTGGTTGAAAGTTTTGGTGCTAAAGCCATGATTCTTTCGTTTGAAATGTCGCTTGACGATGCGGTTCATTGTGGCGGAGATATACCTAAAGGCATTATTTCTTACGGCAGATTGCCATTGATGTTGGTGCGAAACTGTCCTAATAAAAACGGGCTGGGATGTAAAAACTGCAACGGAAAAGCAACCATAACCGACCGCAAGGGGATTGAGTTTCCTATAATGTGCCGAGGTGAATTTTCGGAAATGTTTAACTCTAGGCCATTGTGGCTTTTTGACCGCAAAAAAGAGATGAGGGGCTTGGATTTTGAGGTGCTGATGTTTACCGACGAAACACCCGAACGCTGTCAAGAGGTTTTGTCGGCATACCGCAAAAACTTGTCACCTGACACCGATTTTACACGCGGACTTTATTTCCGCGAGGTATATTGATATTTTAAAAGAGGTCTAAAAAATGATTATATATTTAAAATATTTTGTGATTTGGTTGCTTTTTATGGGGTTGATTGCCGCTATAACCCTTGTTGTGCCAAAGTTAGCAAAGGCTATCGAAAAGAAGGTTCGGCAAATTAAAGAAACCAGAAAATCAAAATTCGGCATTGCTAATCTTTCGGACGAAGCTATTTTGCCTAAAGATATGCTTGAAAAAAGTGACGGCAGCTGCATCGACGAAGTACAAAATACCGCCGAAAAAAATTAGAGTTGTAAATTTTTAAAAAATAGTATAAAATACTAAAAAATCTTTTATTTGGAGTTACTATGGCTATACCTCAGGAACGAATTAGAAATTTTTGTATTATCGCTCATATTGACCATGGCAAGTCTACCCTTGCTGACCGCCTTTTGGAGCATACCAAAACGGTTTCCCAGCGTGAAATGGAGGACCAGCTTTTAGACAGTATGGACCTTGAACGTGAACGCGGAATTACCATTAAATCTCACGCGGTTACCCTTTATTATGAGGCTCAAGACGGTTTGGAGTATGAGTTTAATTTAATAGACACCCCCGGACTCGTTGACTTTAACTATGAGGTGTCGAGGTCGTTGGCTGCTTGTGAAGGTGCGATTCTTATTGTTGACGCATCGCAAGGTATTGAGGCTCAAACTCTTGCCAACACATATTTGGCGGTTGACCACGGTCTTGAACTTTTGCCGGTTATCAATAAAATTGACCTGCCGAGTGCCGAGCCTGAGAGAATCCGTCACGATATTGAGGATATTATCGGTATTGATGCTTCCGAAGCACCGTTGATTTCGGCTAAAAACGATATAAATATCCCTGAGGTTTTGGAAAAAATCGTAAAACTCATTCCGCCGCCTCAAGGTGATGACAAAAAACCTTTGAAGGCATTGATTTTTGACTCTTATTATGACTCATATAAGGGTGTTATTGTATATTTCAGGGTGGTTGAGGGCGAAGTAAGACCCGGACAGACTATCCGTATGATGGCGACCGGTGCCGAGTTTGATGTTGTCGAAGTCGGACGCAAACGCGGTAATATTATGACCCCTTGTGACTGCTTGAAAGCGGGCGAGGTTGGTTATATTGCCGCCGCAATTAAAAATGTTGCCGATGCACGAGTCGGTGATACGTTAACCGATGCTGAAAATCCGGCTGAAGCACCGCTTGACGGTTACCGTAAGGTTAATCCGGTTGTTTTCTGCGGTATTTATCCTGCCGACGGCGCTCATTATACCGATTTAAGAGAGGCATTGGAAAAGTTACAGCTTAATGACGCTTCGCTGTTGTTCGAGGCTGAAACCTCGGGTGCTTTGGGCTTCGGTTTTAGATGCGGATTTTTAGGGCTATTGCACATGGAAATTATCCAAGAACGCTTGGAAAGAGAGTATAATCTCGACCTTGTTACAACTGCACCGAGTGTTGAGTATAAATTCGAACTGACAACGGGTGAAACCATAACTGTTGCCAACCCGACGAACTATCCCGACCCGGCAACCATTGTTACCGCGTTAGAGCCGATGGCTGATGTTAATATCTACAGCCCGAGCGAGTTTGTCGGTGCGATTATGGGACTTTGTCAGGAGCGTCGCGGAGAGTATATCGGTATGAATTATATCGGTGACCGCGTTGATATGCATTATATTTTGCCGGTTGGCGAAATTGTGTATGACTTTTTTGATGCGTTGAAATCACGCACAAGAGGTTATGCAAGTTATGACTATGAAATTAAGGATTATCAGGCATCAAAATTAGTCAAACTTGATGTTTTGCTTGCCGGTGATGTTGTTGATGCGTTGTCGTTTATCGTTCACGCGGATAACTCGTATACCAGAGCCCGCAGAATTGCTGAAAAGTTAAAGGATTATATCCCTCGTCAGTTGTTTGAAATACCCGTTCAAGTCGCAATCGGCGGAAAGGTTATTGCTCGCGAGACGGTTAAAGCTATGCGAAAGGACGTTCTTGCCAAGTGCTACGGCGGTGATATTACCCGTAAAAAGAAATTGCTTGAGAAGCAAAAAGAGGGTAAAAAGCGTATGCGTCAGTTAGGCTCGGTCGAGGTCCCGCAGGAAGCCTTTATGGCAGTTTTGAAATTAGATGAATAACTTAAATAAAGACCGAACGGTGCTTGCCGTTCGGTCTTTTGCTTATGTAACGCAGTATCTTTTCTCATTTTCCAACATGCAAAGCAATTCTGCGGGGTCAATTCCTTGAGATAATAAAATCCTGTATTGTTTGGGTATTTTTTTAATAAGTTTTCGTTGGTCAATCCCACGGCCGCCGTGACCGAATAATATCCCCGAAGTCGCAACGCCCTCTGCAGAAAAGCAAATGTCACAGTCGCAAAGGTGTAACGGGTTTTCGGTCACTTCAGGGCAAGTGCCGGTCGCTTTTAACCAAAATTCACATAAATCATCAATGTTTTGGCTGGTACAGATAACTGTTTCTTCTGCATGGGCAATAAGCCGAGGTAAAACGTGGGCTTCAAGGTGACGTTTATCAGGGTCATAAATGCCGATTTTCAAAGAATAACCGCTTTGCGATAGCACAAAATCTGCAAAATCGCAAAAAAGCAGATTTTCTTTAAAAGGCGATGTGTTAAACGGTTTTATACCACCGTTGTCACAAGATTTCGCAAATATTACCTCGCCGTTGTATTTTTGTAATATTTTTTTGAGTTTTTTCCTGCTTGCTTTCTGTGCTACGGTGATAATCCCGATGACACCGAGTTGTTGCTCGGAAAATTTTGTTTTTCTTTTAAAATTTTCCCCATTTATCACCGTCGCAAACATAATTCCACCCCCCGTAATTTCTATGAAAAAACAACGTCGTTTATTACGATTTAACATATTTTGTAATTGCAACAAGGGCTTTGTTTAGAATGGTAATATTTTTCCGTAAAATTGACTTGCAAAGTAGCGTATAATGTGATAATATAAATTTGTATATATATGCTTTTAAGATGGAGCGTTTTTTGAAAGGAAGTCTTTTTAATGAGCCACATTAACACCAAGTGTGTTCAGGAGGGCTATGAGCCCAAAAGCGGTGAAGCAAGAGTTTTACCCATTTACCAGAGCACAACTTTTAAATATGAAGATGCAAAAACATTAGGCGATTTGTTTGATTTTAACGCTTCGGGTCACTTTTATACCCGCTTGAGTAACCCGACCGTTGAGGCAGTTGAGAAAAAGATTGCCGCTTTAGAGGGCGGTGTCGGTGCGATGCTTTGTTCCTCGGGTCAAGGTGCAACAACAGCCGCAATTCTTACGGTTTGTTCTGCAGGTGACCACATCGTTTCGTCAAGTTCAATTTACGGCGGTTCGTTTAACCTTTTGAACATTACACTTCGCAAATTGGGAATTAATACTACTTTCGTTGCACCCGATGCTACTACTGAGGAAATTGAGGCAGCTATCCGTCCTGAAACAAAATTGCTTTTCGGTGAAACGGTTGCAAACCCCGCTTTAACCGTTTTGGATATTGAACGTTGGGCAGAGGTTGCTCACAAGTACCAGATGCCATTGTTTGTTGATAACACCTTCCCGTCGCCGGTTAACTGCCGTCCGTTTGAATGGGGTGCTGACATCGTTTTGCACTCAACCTCAAAATATATGGACGGTCACGCAATGGCTTTGGGCGGATGTGTAGTTGATTCTGGCAAGTTTGACTGGACTGCTTCACCTCGTTTTAAGGCATTCTGTGCTCCCGACGAATCGTATCACGGCTTGGTTTACCCCGAAAAGTTCGGTGCTGCCGCATTTATTGCAAAGGCACGTGCCCAGTTGATGAGAGATGTCGGTATGATGATGTCGCCGATGAATGCATTTTTACTGAATGTCGGTCTTGAAACCCTGCATTTAAGAATGAAAGAGCATTGCTCTAATGCACAAAAGGTTGCAGAATTTTTACAGGCTAATCCCAAAATTGCCTGGGTTAATTATCCCGGTTTAGAAACTAATAAATATAACGAATTAGCAAAAAAATATATGCCTAACGGCACCTGCGGTGTTATTTCGTTCGGCATTAAAGGTGGCAGAGAGGCTGCAGGTAAGTTTATGGAAAGCGTAAAATTAGCCGCTCCCGTAATCCATGTTGCCGATGCAAGAACCTGCATTTTGCACCCTGCTTCAACTACTCACCGTCAGTTATCTGACCAACAGTTAGTTGAGTGCGGTGTAACTCCCGACCTTATCAGAATGTCGGTCGGTATTGAACACGTTGATGATATTATTGCCGATATTTCACAGGCACTTGATAAATGCAATTAATACTTTGAGTTTAGGCAATAGGGAGGGATACTTCTGGTTGACCTGCATACACACATTATACCTAACATTGATGACGGTGCTGAAAGTTTAAGCGACGCTTTGGAAATGATTAGTCTTGCTCAATCTAACGGTACGACTGACATTGTCCTCACTCCGCATTATTTGTTACGCGACCGTCGGCTCGGGTTTATAAGCAAAGACGAAATACTCTACAAGTTTGATGCTTTTAAGGCTAAAGTCAAAGAACAGTACCCCCAAGTCAGGCTTTATTGCGGTGCCGAAATGTTTGCGGTTAATAACGTTGAAGACGTTATAAATGATAAGCAAATCATAACGCTTAACAATAGCCGTTACATTTTGGTTGAGTTTGGGTTTAACGACAGTTTAGAAAGAACTTTGGCGGTTGTTTCCAAATTGGTTTCTTTCGGCTTGGTTCCGATTATTGCTCATCCGGAAAGATATAACTTTTTAAAGGAGTCACCCACCGTTGCAGAAAGTTTTTTGCAACGCGGAGCGTTACTTCAGATAAACACGACAAGTCTTTTCGGTTTAAGCGGTGAGGAAGCACAAAGTGCGGTTATGGAATTTTTAAAAAGAAAATGGGTGTCCTTTGCCGCAAGCGATGCACACAACCCTTATCGTCGTATCCCTGACCTTTCGGAAGGTTATTCGTTTGTTTTAGAAAATTTTGGCGAGATTATTGCGAAAGACATTTTTTACAATAATCCGTTGGCAGTAATTAAGGATAATCTGTAAGGAGATTGAAAAATGAGAATATTAAGAGTTATAACGATTATAATTGCGGTCGTTGTATTGGTGGGTGGCGGTTATTTGTTTGTAACGTCCGACGGTATGAACGATGCACCGGAGTTGACATGCTCTGTTGACGGCATTATTGAGGCTACCGTTGCGACCACTGACCAAGAGTTGTTGGCTTATGTCAAAGCCTACGATAAACAGGACGGTGATTTAACCGATAAAATCAAGGTTATTCGTAAAAATCTGTTTTTGAGCGTACAAGAGAAGTCCACCTTGGTTACCTTTGCGGTTTGTGACAGTGATAATAACGTAACTAACGTAACCCGTAAAATGGTTTTGACTGACTACCGTTCTCCCAGAATTTCCTTGAGTTATGATTATATTTTCCCAAGCGGATATACATATAAGTTGGCTCAATATGTTTCGGCAAACGATGTTATAGACGGTGATTTAACTTCATACGTTAAACTTATTTCTTCCGAGTTTAGCAATATCGAGGGAGAATATGCAGTTAATTTGAAGGTCTCCAACAGTATGGCAGACACAACACAGGTCACATTTAACGCAATTGTCAGTGATGAGCAGTGGTTTGAAGTAAAAATCAGACTGACCGACTATGCTGCATATACAACGGTTGGTCAAAAGTATGATTACAAAGCTCAGATTGAACGCATTTCCTATAAAAACAAGGAACATGAAGATTATAGGCTTGAGGATATAAAGATTGACGATAGTGAAGTTGATTATTCGAAACCCGGCACATATAACGTGTTCTATACTATTGGCAGCGGCGATGAAATTGTCACAAAAACAAGATTATTGCTTATTGTAACGGAGGGTTAATATGAAAAAATTTGATTTTTCCCGATTTAATTTATACACAATCCTTCGTGATATTTTAATCAATTGGTGGGTAATATTACTTGCATTGATTGTTGGATTTGTGGGCAGTTTTTCTTATTACACCTTCCTGCACAAGCCAAAGTACGTCAGCAGTATGACCGTTTCGATTAACTTGAGCGGTTACACCAACGAAGCAACAGCATCATCGTTGGCAAGAACGGTTGTTATTGCTGAAAACCTTGATGATGTTTTCCAAAGTAACGCATTGCGAGATGTCGTTGAAAAGGATATGGGGATGGCTTTGACGGGTGAAATTAAGGCTGAACAAATCACAGAAACCAATCTTATAAAAATTTCCGTAACTGATATTACTCCGTCAAAAGCTTATGACACTTTAGTATCTATCTACAAAAACTATTACAAGGTTACAGACTATGTGTTCACCAACGTAATTATTCGTACGGTTGTTAACCCCGATATGCCGGGTACAACAGCTTCGGCAATGAGTACAATGTCTTACGGCGTTGTATTTAGCATTCTTGCAGGTGTGTTGGTTGTTGTAATCATAGTATTGCTGTCATTCTTGCGTAACACGGTAAAGAACGCTTCCGATGTCGAAAAAGAACTCGAGATGAAATTGTTCGGTACGGTATCTCACGTTAAAAAATTGAGCCGTGATTTGCCGCAGGCAAAAAGACGTTTGATTATCAATAACCCTTTAATTGGACCGGGCTTTGCTAATAGTTTCAAAAAAATGGCAGTTAAGCTTGAGAGTTTGTACAGAACTAAAAAGTTTAAAACCTTTATGATTACCAGCGTTGCCGAAAACGAGGGCAAAACCAGTGTCTCGGTTAATATCGCACTTGCTCTTGCACAAAACGGACATAGGGTTATTTTAGTCGACTGCGACTTTAAAAAGCCTGCTGATTTCCGTTTCTTCGATGATATAGATAAATCTGAGGAAAAAGATTTTCGGAATCTTTTTACATCGGGAACCGATGTGGCACAGTTCATTAAGCGTGACCCGGTAACAGGCTTGTACATTATCGGAAATACAAAGCCGTACAGCGGTTCGGAAGATATTTTGAGCAGTTCACAGTTCTTGAGCGTGTTTAATCAGTTGAAAGAGATGTTCGATTTCGTTGTTTTGGATACACCGCCTTGCGGAGTAACGGTTGATGCAGAAATACTTTCTAATGTTGTTGACGCTGCATTAATTGTTGTATGTCAAGACGTGGTTGAAGTTCCCGATATTAATGACCATATTTCCAACCTTGATAAATGCTATTTGGCAGGATGTATTTTTAATGACGTTTCTACTGTCGGACGCGGCGACGATGAATACTATTTAAGCCGAGAATCTACAAACTAATAAGGAGGAAGCGTTATGAATGTTAATAAAGTTGAAAACAAACCCCAAGAAGCAGAAGTTAGCACAATGCAAATTTTAAAACGCTTCTTCGAGAGTTTTAAAAAGTTTTGGTGGGTTTCGTTGGTATGTTGCGTAGCACTTACGGTGGCTTCTTTTGCTTATTTTAAGTCTACATTCGTGCCGATGTACCGTTCTGAAGTTAAATTCACTATTATGCCGTTGGTAAGCGGCGATGCGTCAAACGGTGCCAGCGTTTACAGTTTTAATTATAATGAAATATTAGCAGAGCAGATGGCAAATACATTCCCGCACGTTATTGGTTCGGGAATAATGAATGACATTGTTATAAACGATTTGCAAAGATCGTTTGGAGGTTCAATTTCAGCAGTTGCTGTTGCCAATACCAATATTTTCGAGGTTGCCGTTACCAGCACCTCGGCAAAGGATGCGTACGATATTATAAATTCTGTTATGGAAAACTATCCTAAGGTTGCAGAATATATCGTCGGCGATACCAGAATGACCGTTATTTCGGAGCCCATTCTTGCAACAAAACCTTATAATGCCGGAAGTTATATTAAAAATGTTATAGCTTTTGCCCTTTTAGGAATTGCCGTCGGTTTCGTTGTGGCATTTTTGGATATGTATTTCCGTAAAGTTATCATTAGCCGTGAGGATATTGAGTCTAACTTTAACGGCAAGTGTATTTGTGAAATTCCGGAGGTTAAGAAGAAACGTGGCAATACTAGTGGCGGCATTCTCAGAGCAAATTCGAACTTAACCGGATTTTCAGAGTCTATTAAGGTGTTAAGACAACGTGTACGTCACTCACTAACCGTTAACAAAACAAAGGTTGTCGGTGTTACGAGTTCGATGGTGGATGATGGTAAAACAACCGTAGCGTATAACCTTGCTCATTCTTTGTCCGGTGGCGAAGAGAAGGTTTTGCTTATTGATATGAACTTTGGCAACCGTGATATACAGAAGAGCGTTAACCGCAAGAACGCTGTTTCAAACAACGGAATAGTGGAAGTTGCAAACGGCAAATTACAGTTGGAAAATGTTATTAACTCGGTTTCTCAGAACTTTGATGTTTTGTTTGCCGGAGCAGGTGACGTTAAGTTTATAAAAGCAAAATTTGTTCCGATTTTTGAAAAATTGAGAGAGCAGTATGATTACATTGTTGTTGATATGCCTACTTGCGGTGTAGCCTCTGAAACAGTTGCCATTGCCGATTTGTGTGATGAAGTGTTGTTCGTAACACGCTCTAACAAGGTTTCACCCGAAAAGGTATACGATGCACTTAAAGATTTGGCATTCAGTAATGCTAAAATTACAGGCTTTGTGCTTAATGCCGTTAACGAAACCAATGTTCATTATTATTACGGTCGTTACGGTAAGCGTCGCTATGGCTACGGTTATGGTTATACCTATGGTCACTATGGTAATGAAGAGTTGACTGCTAACGATTATGAATATAAATCAGAACAGCAGAAATAATTAAAACCCATAAATTAAAAAGTTCAGGTACTCAAAGTACCTGAACTTTTTTGTGCTTATTTACTTGTGTTTAGTTTTCGTCATCGTTGTCGGATGTGGAGTTGCTTTTTATATCGTCCCACGTTTCGAGCGGTGGGATATCGACGATATCCGGTTCATCATCAAAGGCGGAATCGTCTATCACAAAGCCCCCGTTAAAGCCGGAATAAGCTTGGAGGTTTTGTCCGCTTAAATTTTCGAGCAGATAGTCATCTTCAGGATTTTCAGCAGCGTAAACCTCGGCTTCGTATATTCTGCAATGTTCGGCAATTACATCACCCTCGGGGTAGTCAGGCGAGGGAGCAGGCTTAAAGTTGCGTTTGATAATGATTATACCGATATAAATTGCAATCAGTACAACAGTTACCAGTGTCACAATAAGCCCAACGGTTAGTCCGGGTGTTTTGAATGTGAACACAATCTCGCAAAGTCCTTCGGGAGCAACCACCGCCATGAAGCCTTGGTTTACTTTGTAAATTTGAGTCTTTTGACCGTTAACTGTGGCAGTAAAGCCCTCGTGATACGGCACCGAGAAGAAAACAAGGTTTTCTCGGTCCATTGAAATGTGAGCAGTAAATCCTTTGCTTGATGTTTTAAATGAGTGGGCAGCGACCTGACGCCTTTCGAAACTGTCACGTTCCAGTTCTTTTTCATCAAAGAAAACGGTTTTTGTGCCGACCGGAGATTTGCCCAAACGGTATTCACTGGTAATATCAGTTAGATATTTTGACAATGTCGGAATATCCTTATCATCTAAATAAAGTGCCTTTAACATCAAGTCGACGCGACGCTCGTTGGAGTATTCCGCCATGGTTTCTTTGTCAATGTAATAATCGTAGGTGAAGCCCATGGGGATATAGTTTTTGTTAAGGTAAATATCGTAGCCCGACTCAGCAGAATGAAGCGCATAACCGGAGATTGCGGTTTGGCCGTCTTCTTCCAAAAATTCTTTTGAATTTTCGATTTCGGGGTCGAGCATATATTTAACCGATAAAAGCGAACGCAGTGAATGGTAGGAAGCCTCGGGTCTTGTGGCAACCGAGCGGGTAATACCTACATACTCGTAAAAGTCAACCAAACTTGCCGGAACAATGGAGTGGAAATAGTTGATAGAGGAAAGTCCCAAATAAAGTCCGGTGTTGTCAACGCCGTCGTAAACATCCACGCGGGAGAATTCGTCCTCATCGGCAATGGATACTTTGCCTTCAATAAGTGCGTCGGTCATAACGCTGTCCATTTCGTATGAGTGGGATTGACCGCAGGAAATAAAGAACGCTGAATATAATATGGATACAATGCAAACAAGGGCGACAATCGGCTTGAAAACCGATGTTTTACGTTCTTTTATTATAGGGATTAATGCCCTGACCGCCAGGGCACTGAAAAAGGCGATAGCCGAGGTCACCCAAAATCTCAAGTCATAGGTGTCACCCTCTACAACCGTCACGCCGTCAATCGCGTGCTTTACGGTTTGCCATATATATTTTACGGGGTTGGTAGCCGAATCGGTATAAAGTCCCCATTTTGTGATATTGCCGTTTCCGTCAATCGTCGGCAAAAATCCGATAACCGCGATAAATGCACAGGTTATGCCGAAATTCCATCTCCAAGCCGAATTCCAGTTGACCTCTGAGTCTTCAAAGGAAATGGAAGTTGCAAGACACATCAAGAGTATCGGCATAAAGTACCAACGGGCGTAATAAGCGGTGTTGAGCATTGAAAATACCGCATTAAGTCCGGGAACTAAAGCCATAAATATTGAAATACAAAGGACGCGGCGAAGCCAAGTGCCTTTCTTATTGGACTGCAACCAAGCAATAACGCCGGTCATACCGAAAAGCGGCAACCAACCGCCCAAGGAAGACCATTTTACGTCAGCTCCTGGGAAGAATACCGGACGTGCAGGCAAATCGGGCGGGAAGAAGAAGCATTGAATTACGTTTAAGAAAATTTGCTCTTTTCCGTAAAGCACCGCACCCCAACCGTTCATAACACTTGAAAGGCGGTTGTTTTGCAAAACCTCCAAAACTGTTGGCAACAGTATTACTGCTGATAAACAAAGTCCTAAAACACATTCAAGTGCAAGCAGTGAAAATTCCTTAAAATTGATTCTGAAACTTTGGCTCAAGGTTCTGACAAGCCAATAAATGACGACGAAGACCACCATTCCGAAGAAGAAAAAGTAGTTGGTGAGAACAGACAGGAACACGGCAAAAATGACGTATCCTCTGGCACGTTCTGCCATAAACTTTTCAATCGCCCAAAGCAGTAACGGGAAGACAATAATTGCTTCGTGGAAGTGGTTGAAGAAGATGTTGTAAACCGAAAAACCGCTGAAAGCGTACATTAAACCGCCTGCCATTGCCGATTCGGGGCGTGAGGTGAAACGGCGAATGAAAATGTATCCCGTCAAAGCGGCACAGCCGAATTTTAAAATAAGCAAGGGACCCATTAAATACGGAACAAAACTGTTGGGGAAGAGTAATGTCAGCCAGAAAAACGGACTGCCCAAAAGGTAAAAAGTATATGAGCCGATAAAGTTAGAGCCTAAATCGGTTTGCCAGTCCCAACCGAAAAAGTTGCCTGAACGCACCATTTCGTGACAGTGCTGGTAAAACGGTATTTGCTGAACATTAAAGTCGCCAAAGAATATAAAATATCCGTTGCCTGACACAATATACGGCACAAAAAACGCCGCCGCGGTAACAATACCGAATATGAATGTCAGCCAACCGAGTGATTTTTTTCTATTTAAACTGTTTTCGGGTGCTTTAGTCATACTGTAATTCCCCTTACAAAGTAATACATATATATTATACAAATTATGTCAACATAAATCAATATTAATTTCAGTTGCTTTAAAAATACAAAAAACGCAGGCAACCGCCTGCGTTTTCCTTGTAAAAATTATTCTTCAGGGCTGAAGCTGTCTTTACCTACGCCGCACAAAGGACATGCGAAATCCTCAGGTAAATCCTCGAACTTTGTGCCGGCTGCAATGCCGTTGTCCGGGTCGCCTACGGTTTCGTCATAAACCCAACCGCATACATCACAAACATATTTCATTATTTTCACCTCCGAAGACATTATAATGATTATAGAATGTCGAAACGCCCCAAAGCGTTCCGACAAGTCGATATAATCGGCTTTTGCCAATTCAAATCATAAAAATTTGAATTGGCTCGACATTCATTGCAACGGTTAAAGTCAAATTTTCAAAGAAAATTTGTGACCAAATCTAGGATTTGGTGTCGAAATAGTGCTTTTACACACTATTTCGACTTTCTATAACCGTTATAATATATTTATAATTTACAACAATTTTTTATTTACACAATTCTTTTGCCAATTTCTCAATAGCCTCAGTGCTTACTTCGTCTAAAGCGGAGGTGATTTTAACCTCTGTTTCGGCGAAGTTGATGTTTTTGCTGTTTTCAAACATACCCTTCATCACCTTGTTAGCCATAGGTGCCCAGCTGCCGTTTTCAATCAATGCAACAGTGCGGTTCTGGTAATTGCGACCGGTTAAGTGGTGGATAAATTCCTTCATCGGCGGGAAAATTTCCGCATTGTAGGTTGTGGTGGCAAGCACTAAGGTCGGATAACGGAACGCGTCCTCAACCGCCTCTGCCATATCGTCTAAGATAAGATTGTTAACAGCAACCTTTTTACAACCGTTTTCAATAAGCTTTTCCTTCAAAAGTAGGGCTGCTTTTTCGGTGTTGCCGTAAACTGAGGTGTAGCAAATCACCACGCCCTCGCTTTCGGGACGGTAGCTCGACCAGGTATCGTAAAGGTTTATGTAGTAACCCAAATTTTCGGTCAAAACCGGTCCGTGCAACGGGCAAATTGCGTTAATTTCAAGACCTGCAGCCTTTTTCAAAACCGCTTGAACCTGGGGACCGTATTTGCCCACAATTCCAAAGTAATAACGTCTTGCTTCACAAGCCCAGTCTTCGTCGGTATCGGTTGTGCCGAATTTGCCGAAGCCGTCAGCCGAGAATAACACCTTATCGGTAGCATCGTAGGTCATAATAACCTCCGGCCAATGCACCATCGGTGCGTTAATGAATTTTAAAATGTGACTACCTAAATTTAATTCGTCACCCTCGCTGACTGCTATATGACGTCCGGTAAAATCCGAGCCGTAGAAAGCCTTAATCATACCGAATGCTTTTGCGGATGATACGATTTTTGCCTCAGGATATTTTTCACTGAAGGCAACAATGCTTGACGAATGGTCAGGCTCCATATGTTGAACAATAAGATAATCAGGAGTTCTGCCGTCTAAGGCTTTGTCAATGTTTTTAAGCCATTCGTCAGTGAAACCTTTTTCAACACCGTCTAAAACAGCAATTTTTTCGTCAATAATCACATAGGAATTATATGCCATTCCGTTGGGGACGTGAAACTGACCTTCAAAAAGTTCGATTTCACGGTCATTAACGCCAACGTATTTTATATCGTTTGTAACAATCATTTTTTAAAAGCCTCCGAAGTTTTATTACTGTATTATGATAATATATTCTTGTGATTTTGTCAATGAGGTTGTGTTGGTAATTTCGGTTGCATATTTGACAGTAATATGATATATTGTGTTTAACAAAATTTCAGTAAAAGGAAAAATTATGCAAAAATTTAGTGTTTTGATGTCTCTTTATTATAAAGAAAGGCCGGAATGTGCAAGAGCGTGTTTTGAAAGCCTTTTGGCTCAAACTGTAGAGGCTGATGAATGGGTTATAGTCGAGGACGGTCCGTTGACAGAGGAACTGTATGCTCTTTTGGATGAGTATGAGGCAAAATGCCCCGGTCTTATTCACCGCGTTCCGTTAAAAGAAAATGTTGGTTTGGGCAAGGCTTTAAGAGAGGGCGTTTTAAATTGTCGAAATGAACTTATTGCCCGCATGGACACCGATGATATTGCGGTTAATGACCGATTCCGAAAACAGCTGGCTTTGTTTGAAAACAATCCCGATTTGGATATTTGCGGCAGTCATATTAAGGAGTTTATTGATTCGACCGATAATGTGGTTTCCGAGCGAAAAGTGCCTATAACACATAAAGAAATTGCCGAATATCAAAGACGTAGAGATTCGTTTAACCACATGACAGTAATGTATAAAAAAAGTGCCGTATTAAACGCAGGGAATTACAGTCATGCACCGTTAATGGAAGACAGTTTATTATGGATAAATATGTTGAAGTCGGGTGCAAAGTGCGGCAACTTGGATGAGTTTTTGGTTTTCGCCCGCGTTGGTGCCGATATGTATAAACGCCGCGGTGGCTTTAAGTATTTTTTAAAGTACCGCGAAGGCAGAAAGCAAATTTATAAAACAGGGTATATTTCGTGGTTTGATTATATGTATACTTTGGCGGTGCAGTTTGTTGTTGCGTTAATGCCGAACTGTGTAAGAAAGTGGATGTTTATGAGGTTTTTAAGAGGGTAATAAATTTAATAAATTAAACTTATGCCGTTGCGATTTTAATATTCGCGACGGCTTTATTTGGTAATAAGTCAAAGTTCGATATTTAAAACAGAATAAGGTTGTAATTGTAATTTGCCATAAAATTTTGTGATTTGTGAAATGTATATTAAATTTCAGTTGACAAATTAAAAAAAAATGGTATAATTAGATAAAATAGAGTATTAGTCAAATTTTTAGGCTTGTACGGATAAACTTTTATAAAAAAGGGGTATTGTTTTGAAAAAGAGATTATTGAGTGTTGCGCTGATATTAAGTATGCTTGCTTCTTTACTGATGGTAGGTATTACTGGCCCTGTTTCAGCCGCGAAAGACACAATATTAACGACGGATTATGCTTATGACAGTGCAATAGATTTATCTAAGGAGTTAGGTCTTGTTGTAGACCTTCCGTTTGAGGGAGAAGAAAATGAAAAATACGGTATCTCGTTTGGCCGTTGGACAAATGAAAAGCTTAGCTATGCAGATGGTTATCCTAAGTTAACCTGCGGAAACCATTGGTTCTTCTTTGGTAAAGACGGTAGTATGGGTAAACCCGGTGTAGACTTTTACTGTTTCCAAGGTGAAACTGATGCAGCAACAAGATTCGCTGATGCAATTGATCATCTCTATACATTTGAAGCCAACAATACCTATATGGTAAGCTTTGATGTAAAGGCTCTTGAGGGTGCTGCTGTAAACGGAACTATAAAATACGGTCTTAATACTAACCCTGCTGCAGGTTCTAACGGTGACAAAACCGGTATGAAGGATGTTTCCGATAAGGGCTTTACTTTGTCAGCTACAGAAGAAGGTTCAAATTGGCAGAAAGCTACTACTATCTTCACTGTTGAAACTGCCGGTAAGTTTGGTATTTGTCCCGACATTGGCGGTAGTATTGCTATCGACAACTT
>JAZRQE010000050.1:0-6309 GCA_045649545.1 Acutalibacteraceae bacterium | reverse complement strand
TAATCAAATATTAAATATTAAATATTAAATATTTAATCATTAAAATATGAATTTTATCACTTTTCAGTTTACATAATATTGAGAATTATGCGATTTTGTATAATAATTTAATTATTTTGTATAATTGCACAAAACACAACTCAAATTTTTGTTGCAGATTAATATTGAATAAATTCGTTTTATCAATTATAATTTTTTGTAGTTAATAATAGTTTTTTCTTAAAATTATACTAATTTGGAGTGTTAGATTTTGAAAAGAGAACTTCTAAATTCTGTCTCCCCTATTTTACGTGATTATTTAATTTATATTGAAACAATTAAAGGTAAATCCGAAAAAACGATTGATGAATATTACCGCGATATAACTCTTTTCTTCCGCTACTTAAAACAAGAACGCGGTTTAGTACCTAACGACACCGAGTTTAATGATATAAAAACTAACGACGTTGATGCCGAGTTGTTGCGTAGTGTCACTATATCTGATTTATATAGCTTTATTGTATTTTGTAAGTCCGAACGTAACAACAAAGATGCCGCAAGAGCACGAAAAGTTTGTTGTTTGAGAGGCTTTTTCAGATATCTTACTAATAATATTCACTTACTCGATGTCAACCCTGCACAACAGCTTGATACACCGAAATTACGCAAATCCTTACCGGTGCATTTGTCTTTAGAACAAAGCATTGATTTATTAAAATCTGTGGATGGTCCTAACAAAGAACGCGATTTTATGATTTTAACCTTATTTTTAAACTGTGGAATGCGTTTGAGTGAGCTTTGTTCTCTGAATTATACTGATATCAAAGAAGATGGCTCAATTAAAATTCTTGGTAAAGGTAACAAAGAACGCGTAATTTACTTAAATGAGGCTTGCAAGGCCGCAATAAACGATTATATGGCTGTAAGACCCGCAGACGGTGTTGCTCAAAAAGATAAATACGCTCTTATATTAAGTTCACGCCGTCAACGTATCAGCAATAAAACAGTTCAACATATTGTTTATAGTTTTTTAGAAAAAGCCGGTCTTGGCGGGCAAGGTTTTTCTGCACACAAACTCCGTCATACCGCCGCAACGTTAATGTATCAACTTGGAAATGTTGATATTAGAGTTTTAAAGGATGTTTTAGGTCACGAAAACTTAGGTACAACACAGATTTACACCCACGTTGCCAACCGTCAAGTTGAGGATGCATTCAACAAAAATCCCTTATCCGGCTTTAAAACAAAGGATTAAAATTTACAAAACCGCCTATTCGGGCGGTTTTGTTATGTCAAAATTCAAATAATTTCATATTATATACAAGACGTTGTTCAATAAGAAGGAGTAAATATGCCATTTAATGCAAGAGAATTATTAGCCAGAATAATTCAGTGTGAAGCCGGTGGCGAAGGCTACACCGGTATGCAGGCCGTTGCAACAGTTGTCATGAACAGAGTCCATGTTTCCGGTGGAGAATACTTTAGAACGGGCGGCGGAGATATTCAAAACGTTATATTTCAGCAATATCAGTTCGACTGTGCGAGAACTGAAATACGCGGACAATATAATCCTCAAAACATCTATAATATGTCGCCAACTAGTGAAAATTATGAGATTGCCGATTGGGCTTTAGGCGGCGGCGTTTTATCTGCTGTCGGTGACTGTTTATGGTATTTTAACCCGTTTTCCTCTAACTGTGAACAGTATTTCCCGCGTAACGGTTCAGGCATATTTCACACTCGAATAAATCAACACTGTTTTTACAGACCTACATCCCTTTATTGGGAAACATAAGTTTAAGGAGATATTTTATGAATAATATGGGGTCTAACACTAATTTAATGACCTACAATAATAACGGCGGATTTGAGCCTGCAGTAGGAAACCTAACAGCTTCCCAGAGGGCTGAACTCAACAATTTAAACCGAAATTACTATTATAATGACACATCATTAGGACACGGTTGCGGTAACAACTCCGGAACGAGTATGGATATGAATAGACGAAATAACGGTCCTGCACAAAATTGGAACAATAACGCCAATAATATTTCAATAAGACCTAATATGAACACAAGTATGCGACCTGTGACGACTGGTACACAAAGTATTAGTTTTACACCCGAAACGCTCACTAATATGAGTTTTTTACCTGCATATTTAACACAATACATTGGACATTGGGTCAGAGCTGACTTCTTTATCGGTGAAACACTTGAACAGCGTGTAGGCGTACTGCACGAAGTTGGTGCAAGTTACTTCATTTTAGAGGCAATCGAGCCGCAGACATTAATTGTATGCGATATGTTCTCAGTTAAATTTGTAACAATTATTCTTGATGACGACTTATCAAGATTAGCAAGGTTTTAAAATAAAAAAGGCTGTCTTTTGACAGCCTTTTTTCAATACAAATATTAAATTAACAACCGAAGGTAACCTTATGGAATACTTTTTTACCCTTTTTAATTATGATTCCTTCACCGCTTAAATCCTCACGAGTGTAACGGGTGTTGGGGTCGGTAATCTTTACATCATCAACCGAAACACCGCCTTGTTGGATAAGGCGTCTACCCTCACCCTTTGACGGGATAAGACCAGCCAACTGCATAATGTCTAAAATACCGATTGTACCGTCGGTAAACATATCACAAGGAATTGAAGTATTAGGCATATCTGCCTTGGCACCGCCCGAGAAAAGTGAACGTGCGGTATCAAGAGCCTTTTGAGCCTCTTGTTCACCATGAATCATCTTGGTTAATTCAAAAGCCAAGCGTTCCTTAACAGAGTTTAGCTCGCTACCCTCTAACTTCTCATACTCATAGATTTCTTCAAGAGGGATAAATGTGAGCAACTTCATACATTTCAGGACATCGGCATCATCAACATTTCTCCAATACTGGAAGAACTCATACGGAGTCGTTTTTTTCGGGTCAAGCCATACTGCACCGTTTGCGGTTTTACCCATTTTCTTGCCTTCGGAATTAAGAAGCAAGGTAATGGTCATAGCGTGAGCGTCTTTACCTAACTTTTTACGGATAAGTTCAGTGCCGCCAAGCATATTGGACCACTGGTCGTCACCGCCAAACTGCATATTACAGCCATATTCTTTGAACAAATGATAAAAGTCATAAGACTGCATAATCATATAGTTGAACTCTAAGAAAGAAAGTCCTTTTTCCATACGTTGCTTGTAGCATTCGGCACGGAGCATATTATTAACCGAGAAACAAGCACCGACTTCACGGAGCAACTCAATATAATTGAGTTTGAGCAACCAATCAGCGTTATTAACCATTTGAGCCTTGCCTTCGCCAAACTCAATAAACTTAGACATTTGTTCCTTAAAACAATCGCAGTTATGCTGAATCATTTCGGGAGTCATCATATTACGCATATCGGTACGGCCTGACGGGTCACCAATATAACCGGTACCACCACCGATAAGTGCAATCGGGCGGTTTCCCGCCATTTGAAGTCGCTTCATTAAGCAAAGAGCCATAAAGTGACCAACATGAAGACTATCTGCAGTCGGGTCGAAGCCTATATAAAAGGTTGCCTCACCGGCATTAACCATTTTTCTGATTTCATCCTCATTTGTAACCTGTGCAATCAGTCCACGGGCTACTAACTCGTCATAACAAGTCATTTTTATATTCCCCCTAATAGTTTTACGCGATTGGTATATTGTATCACAAAGTTTTATGATTTTCAATAAGTTCTTTAGCGGAATTGTAAAGATTTTCGGTCATATTAGTTCCCGACATTATCCTTGCAATTTCACGCACTCTTTCATCGCCCTCAAGCGGCAAAACCTCAGTATAAGTGTTTGTTTCGGTACTTGATTTTAAAATCTGGAAATGACCGTCAGCGGCAGCGGCAATCTGTGCTAAATGGGTTACACAAAGCACCTGACGAAGCTTTGAAAGTTGTTTTAATTGCCTTCCAACCTTATCTGCGGCTTTTCCGCTGATACCACTGTCAATTTCATCGAAAATCAAGGTATCACAGTTATCAAAATCAGCCATAACACTCTTAATTGCCAACATTGTACGGGACAATTCACCGCCTGAGGCAATTTTAGATAGCGGTTTAGGTTCTTGACCTTTATTTGCAGAAATCAAAAACTCTAGCCTGTCACAACCGTCGGCCGAGTAAATTTTCGGCTCTATATCAACCGAAAATACTACATTAGGCATTTCTAAATACCGCAAAACCTCACAAATTTTATCGCTAAACTGAAATGCGGCTTTAGTTCTGGCAGAGGTTAATTTTTCACCTTTTTCAACCAGCTTGTCCTCTAAAATTTCTGATTGTTTTTCTAAATCTTCAATCAGTTCATCAGATGATGTAATATTTTCTAACTCTTCTTTTGCATTATCTAAATATTGTAATACAGCCGTTTCGTCACCGCCGTATTTTTTATTAAGTGACTTAATTAAATCAATACGTTGCTCTAAATTTTCAAGTTCATTCGGGTCAAAGTCCAAACTATCATTTAAATCACGGATTTCTGCCGAAATATCGGCAATTTCGGATACTGCAAAGTCAAACCTTTCAAGCAATTTTTCATTGCTTTGCAACAATTTCGCAATTGATGAAAACTCCTGCAGGCTTTGTGCAATCATCGTTTCAGCACCGGGCATATTATCGTCACCCGAGAGCAAATTAAGGCACATTGAAAGCGATAATCTCAACTTTTCGGAATTTCTGACCAACTCACGTCGTTCTGACAAACTTTCAAGTTCACCGACGATTACATTAGCGGCTTCAATTTCATTAATTTGATATTTTAATAAATCAATTTTACGTAATTTTTCATTTTCGTCGGTAGTTAATGATTTTAGTTTCTTACGGACAGCACGAAGTTCTTGATAACATTCACGGTAATCGTTCAAAACGTCCCTGTAACCGCCAAAAGCATCAACAAATCCACAGTGAGTATCGGGATTAAGCAAAGCCTGATTATCGTGTTGACCGTGAATATTAACCAAAATATTGCCAATTTCACGCAAAACCGAAACATTAACAGTAACACCGTTAATTTTGCAAGTATTTTTGCCATCAGCAGAAATTGAACGGAATAAAATTACACTATCATCGGATGCGTCGATTCCATATTCGGATAATTTTTCGGTAACTTCTAAAGATACATCATCAAACACTGCTGAAACAAAGGCTTTGTCACAGCCGGTACGCACAAGCTCTTTAGAGGTTCTCTGTCCCGTTACGGCATTAATCGAGTCAATAATAATTGACTTACCCGCACCGGTTTCACCGGTAAGACAGTTGAACCCCTCTTTAAAATCAATATTACATTTTTCAATTACTGCTATGTTTTCAATATTGATTGCTTTTAACATAAATCTCCAACTTTAAATAAGTTTAATTAACATTTCACAAAGATTTTTTGCATCTTCTTCGGTTTTAGTTATAACAAAAATGGTGTCATCACCTGCCAAAGTGCCTAAAACATTTTGGCAGTTCATCATATCTAAAGAAGCACAGGCACCTTGAGCCATACCTGCGTGACATTTAATTACAACATCATTCATTGAATAATCAACCGATACCACTGAATGACCGAAAATATCAAGATATTTCAAAGATTTACCGTTACTGTTACTGCCGTTAACAGCATAACGGTAAACGCCGCTAGCATCAAGCATTTTGACAATACGGAGTTCTTTAATATCGCGTGATACCGTAGCCTGTGTAACGTCATAACCGGCGTCACCCAAACGTTGCTGAAGCTCTTCTTGAGTTTCAATTGGAGATTCATTTATAAGGCTTAAAATCTTAGACTGTCTTTCCTTTTTCATTGTGGTCTCCTTAATAATTATCGGTTTTTTCAGAAAATACTTTATAAACCGAAACATCATTTAATTTAATGAATTTTGCCTTTAGTTCAGAATCTGAAATTTTAACCGTTGTATTAGCATCAATTTCATAAGCTTTTCTGCCGTCACATGACAGTTGAATAGAGGTTGAGTCATTACTGATAACTTTAATAAAAACCTCGTGTTTTGAATCTAATACAACTGAACGTGCAACTAATGTATGCGGACAAACCGGAGTTAAAACCATACACTGCAGTTCGGGGTCTATAACAGGACCGCCAGCCGAAAGTGAGTAAGCAGTTGACCCCGTAGGTGTTGCGGCAATAATTCCGTCAGCACGGTAATTTATAGTATCATTGCCGATTTTCAATGTTATATCAATAACGTTTGAAAGCGAATCCTTGGATATTACAGCATCATTTAAGCAGTTACAACTGTCTACTACCTTACCGTCAATTATTTTTTCAGCTTTAAGCATCATTCTTGTTTCAAC
>JAZRQE010000049.1:0-23373 GCA_045649545.1 Acutalibacteraceae bacterium | reverse complement strand
TTATCATAAATCCAAACCGTTAAAAATATAATATTAAAAACTTTAAGGTGGCAGGGTATGAAACGGAATATCGGATTTTGGCAATGGGTAGGCTTTTTTGCAGTGTCGGCAACGGGAACGGTTTTACACTTTCTGTATGACTGGACCGCAAGTCCAATTGCGGCTTTGATTTCGGGTGTGAATGAGTCAACGTGGGAGCATATGAAACTTTTGTTTTTTCCTGTGTTTTTATTTGCGGTTGTTGAATACTTTAAAGTCGGTAAAGATTACGAGAATTTTTGGTGTATTAAACTTAAAGGTGTACTGCTCGGTTTATTGTTGATACCGGTTTGTTTTTACACCTTGAACGGAGTGTTCGGTACTACGCCTGATTGGATTAACATTGGGATTTTCTTTGTGTCTGTGGCAGGTGCATTTATCTATGAGTCAAAGCAGTTTGGGGATGATTTTGTAACGTGCAAGAGCGATAAGGTCGCAGTTGCGATTTTTGTTTTGATAGCTGTCGCGTTCGTTATATTTACGTTTCTACCGCCTCGGTTACCGCTGTTTCAAGACCCCGTAGACGGTGGTTTCGGGATGTAAAAAAGCACTTGGTCATATAGTAATGCATATTATGTAATGGGTGATTTTTTTGAGAGAACTTTTATACAATCGCGAGTGGGCGGTAAACTATGCGAGAGTTTGGGCATATTCACGCAATCCGAAGTTTTACGATTTTGCCGATTTGGGCGGGGATTGCACCAACTTTGCATCACAATGCATTTATGCGGGAGCAGGTGTTATGAACTACACGCCCGAAACGGGGTGGTTTTATATTTCAACTAATGACCGTACACCGTCGTGGACAGGGGTCGAGTTTTTGTACGACTTTTTGGTGAACAATTTATCGGTAGGACCTTACGGCAGTGAGGTGTCTATGAGTGAAGTGTTTCCGGGGGATATTGTGCAACTGGCAAATGCCGAGAGGGAGTTTTATCATACATTAGTTATTGTTTCAACCTTTCCTGAAATCACGGTTGCGGCTCACTCGCGAGATGCACTTAATAAGCCGTTAAACAGTTATGATTTTGCTTTCGCAAGGTTTATTCATATTGATGGAGTTAGAGCGTGGTAAAAACAGAATAATAACTAAAATTCTATTGACTTTAACCGAAAATTAAGGTACAATTAAATAAATCTTAGTAGGAAAGGAAAAACTTATGAAACGCATTATTTGTATTTTAATGGTCTTGACATTAAGCTTTGGTTTACTTGTCGGTTGTGGCGGAGGCAAAAAAAAGCCTGCTGATAACAGCAGCAGTACAGAATCCGTAGCAGGTACCACAGGAATCGTTATTACCACTGACGATGTTAAGTACATAGCCGAAGACGGTTCTTCGGTTTATCGTATTGTCCGTCCAGCGGGTAATACTGTAGTAAGTCCTGAGGCTGTAAATCTTTTCAAGAATATGAAATCCGGTTTGGGTATTGGTATTAAAAACGTTCCCGATACTGAGGACGGCACAGATGTTTATGAAATTTTGGTAGGTAACACTAACCGTCCCGAATCACAGGCTGCTATTGATTATCTTTATGATTCCGGTATGGGCAGATATCAGGATTACATTATCTGCACAATGGGTAAAAAGATTGTCATCAACGCTATCACTGACGAAGCTATTGCAAATGCCGTAAGTTATTTTCTTGATAACTTCGTTAAGAAGGAAGGCATTGCCGGCGGTATTAAATATATTTGCGCTACACCTGGTGAGTTTGGAAGTATCACCATTAATGGCAAGAATATCGGAGAGTTTACTATAATCCGTGATAAATCTAGCCGTTCTTGGCTTATCCAGGAAGAGTACCGCAAGGTTCAAGAGAAAATCTGTGAAAAGACCGGTTACTTATTGCCTTTAAGAGAGGATAAGGATACCGCTGAAAAGGAATATGAAATCCACATCGGTAATACTATCCGTGCCGCTACACCTCAGTCAGGTTATGACTATGACTCATGGGAAATTGCAATTACCGATAAAAAGGTTTATCTTGCAGGCGGTAGTACATACGCTGTTCAGGTAGCTTTGACTGAGTTTGGTAAAATGCTTGAAAAAGGTGCTGTTACAAACGCAAACTCTAAAACCGGTAGTTATGCAGCTACTGTTGCTACCTATGACACATCAGAATATTATACATTAACCTGGCAGGAAGAGTTTGACTACGAAGCAATGAGCATTGAGGCCAGTGGTTGGAGTATTGACCCTGTTAGTGTTAACACTGAAATGAAATATACCGATGACGGCCAAGCTTATAGAAGATTCGGCACAGCTTTCTTGGCAGTCGACGCTGATACAAGTATCGTAACTAATGGCAACTTTATTATGCGTGCCATTAAAATGGAAGATGCGACTAAAACTTATCCTTCCAGCCAAGGTGGCGGTACAGACGGTCTTTTCTATAAGCATCATGGTGGTTATCACAGTGGTTCTCTTATGACATTTAACTTAGGTTATATTGAAATGCGTGCAAGAATTCCTGATGGCACAGGTGTTTACTCTTCCTTCTGGCTTAACGGTTCAGGCCTCGAGATTGATATTTTCGAAAGTCTTGGTATGGCACACACTATGAGAGCAAACATCCACCATTGGGGAGGTAATGCTCCAAACGGACACACATCGCTTGACGATGGTCTTTACGGAAAAGGCGAGCACGTTGTTGACGGTAAGGACAGACAGTATGTTTTACCGAAGGCAGAAGGCAGCTTGTTTGATGATTATCATACAATCGGTTGCTATTGGAGTTGGGACGGCGTCAGATTCTATGCTGACGGCGTAATGTACTATGAGGACCAGATTGATGAGCTCTATATGGACAGATACATGGAACTTATCGGTGGTGTAAACGTAGGTTGGGGAACCCGTATTGCTCCTGCGGATGATGTCAAGTTCCCGCTTGAGTATCATGTTGATTACTTCCGTCTCTATCAAGTTGACGGTCAAGGCTTAAGGGTTTCAAAATAAAACAAATTAATTAATTTAAACCCGTTGTTCGAATGAACAACGGGTTTTTAGTTTCCACTGTGGCAAACATTTGTTCTTTACATTTTTGAAAATATATGCTACAATCAAAGAACAGATGTTCTGAAAAGGTGGGTGGGATAGATTGGTACGGCAGATTTTACATTGTGACCTCAATAATTTTTATGCTTCGGTAGCCTGCCGTGACAATCCTGAATTAAAGGGTAAAGCAGTTGCGGTAGGTGGGAGCAAAGAAGAACGTCACGGTATAATTTTAGCTAAAAATGAGATTGCAAAATCGTACGGTGTTTCAACAGGTGAGGCGATTTGGCAGGCACAATTGAAATGTCCGTCTTTGGTAGTTGTCCCGCCTGATTTTAAACGGTATACCTATTTTTCAAATCAAGTCAGGAAGATTTATGAGAGATATACCGACCTTATTGAGCCGTTTGGTATTGATGAATGTTGGCTTGACGTTACCGGTAGCCGTAGGTTATTTGGCAATGGTGAGGAAATTGCCGACCGCATCCGACGTGAAATTGTTGAGGAACAGGGCTTAACCGCGTCGGTTGGAGTCAGTTTTAATAAGATTTTTGCAAAATTAGGGTCTGACCTTAAAAAACCAAATGCGACAAGCATTATTCCTTATGAAAGTTTCAGGGAAATCTTGTGGCCATTAGAGGTTAATCGACTGTTGGGTGTAGGCCCTGCAACCGAGCGTAAACTACACTCTTTAGCAGTGTTCACGATTGGTGATTTAGCCGGTATTGACCCTGAAGCGCTACGGCTTAAACTCGGTAAAAACGGGGTGCTTTTACACCGTTTTGCAAACGGTGAGGAGAATTCCTCGGTTCTTAAAAGCGATTTTAAATATAAACCGCAGAGTATCGGTCGGTCGGTTACCGTACCACGTGATTTAACAAATTTTCAAGAGGTATACCGTGTGTTTTTAAGGCTTTCGGAGGAGGTCGGAAGAGAACTTCGCCGCGAGGAGTTAGAGGCACATTCTATTGCCGTTCATATCAGGGACAATAGATTACAGGTTAAAGAGTTTATGACGGGATTGTCAGAGCCTTTGCAGTCGGCTAAATTTTTGGCAGATGAGGGGATAAAACTCTTAAAATCAAACTACGGTTTTGAGTATCCCTTACGGTCTGTAGGTATTCGGGCAATAAATCTCAAGGGCTACAGCCCAAAGATGCAATTATCCTTTTTTGAAGATAGGACAAGGATTATAAAGCAGGATATTTTAGAGCAAAGTGTAGATAAGGTGCGAGAACGCTTTGGCGAAACAGCAGTAGTCAGGGCATCTCTTTTAAACGACTTTAAAGCCTTTCGTGAGCAGTCACCAAGCACATTGGGTCATGCAAGGTTGTCGTTGTGATGTATTGTGGGGGCTCAGGTTGACGGTCAGGGCATACAGCTTTTCTAACAATTCATAATTAAATTAAAACATCCCGTTGTTTATAAACAACGGGATGTTTTTTGAGCAGTATTAATTTAGTTATAAAGGCGTTTGATTTGCGGGTTTTTGAATACCAATACAGCAGACAACGAGGTTATAATCATTTCGGGTAACATATATGCACCGTTATAGCAAATTGAGTAGAGCCAAACATTGTTCCAGTCGGTCCAGCTTGCGAAGAATATTCCGCCTGAAACCAAGTGGGATAAAAACCTTAAAACCATAGCAAGTACAATTCCAAGTATTATACCTTTAATTCCGCTTTTTTTGAATATGCCTGCAAATCCCAAAACGGTGTAGGCTAACAGATAGTCAAAAACGATAGCGCCGATTACATATCCTAATGACAGACCCCAACCTAATAAACCGTCTATAAAAATGCCGAACATTAGTTGTATTACCGAATACATAAATGCACCGACGAGTCCCCAACCTGTGCCGTACATTAACGGTATCATAACGACCGGTAGCATCGAAAGTAGGGTGACCGACCCGCCGAGCGGCATCTCGTAGACTTTAATCAGGCTTAATACTGAGCCTAACGCAATCAAAATTGCCGTGACGCATAGCTTTTTTGTGAATGTTTTTTTGTTTTCCATTTTTATTCCTTTCCTATTGCGGTGTTGCGGTACCGCTACCGAAATTAAATTTGACAGAAAAGGAAAATAAAAAGCTCATCAGGTGAAATACACCTGATGAGCTTAAAATTTTACGTTTAGAAAAATTCCTACGTCGGCATTATCCGAATCAGGTGTAACGGTCAGGGCGAAACACGCCCTATCTCAGCCGGGTCAATTCCCAGCACCCTTTTCTGTTAAATTTGATGTTATTATACCACCTACAATTTATTTGTCAAGAGTAATCGACAATATTTGATATATTTTCTTTTGATACCTAATGCCACAAACATTGACACTTTTTATAAAAAATGTTAAAATAGTGTATCGTAAAATTTTGGAGGCGGTATTTGTGATTAAATGTCCGAAAATGGCTTTAAAAGGCTCAAAAGAGTGGGCTATTTATGAGGAGTTTAATAAAAGGGCAGAAGTGTTTGTCAATAAGATGTTAATGGGTTATAAGCCTGCCTCGTATCGCGAAATAAAGGTTATTCACGACCCGGTTTGGGGTACTATCAAGTTTAATTCGTGGGAGTTGCAGATTTTAGATTCGCCTCTTTTGCAACGTTTGCGTAACATAAATCAGCTGGGGTTAGCGGTTTTGACCTATCCGTCAGCACATCACTCACGCTTTGAGCATACTTTGGGTGTTACGGCACTTGTGACTAAAATGGCTGACAGCATCAATGACAGTTACACTGTCGGCAGTGAAGTGCCGATGTCACGTGCCGATATAAACAAAATGCGGTTGGCTGCAATGCTACACGATGTAGGTCATTGCTTTTTCTCTCATCTTTCTGAAAGAATGTACAGCAATACTGAGGAATTCACCGTTTTAAAAAGCTCTTTTGAAATCTTTCAAAAGGCTCAACCGCATGAAATTTTAGGTTATATCATTATTAACACACCGTCATTCAAAAATTTCTTTATATCACAGGTTAATTACCCTGAAAATGTTAATGAGGACACTTTTTTTGACGATTTAGGTCGAATGATTGTTGGTGCTTCTATTGATGAAGTATATTGTCAAGATGGTAAGCCGGTCAAAAAATATTATCTTACCGAAATGATAAACGGTCAGTTTGACGCGGACTCGCTTGATTATTTGCGACGTGACAGTTATATTACCGGTCTGTCGTTGACCTATCATATTGACCGATTCCTTTATAAAATCAGGCTTTATGATTTAACTGAAACGGTTGACGGCAAAGAGGTTACGGCAAGGCATTTAACTGTTCCGGAATCGGGCATTTCGACGGTTGAGGAGATTGTCTTCGGCAAGCAAATGTTAACGCGTTATATATATCAGCATCAAAAGGTGTTGGCAACCGATGTTTTGGTTTATGACATTGTCAGCGGATTAAGGCTGGGCGGTAAATTACAGCATCCTTGTGATTTTCTTTATTACTGTGATGACGATATTTATAAGTTGTACGATGAAAGCGGTGACCCTGATTTAAGGGTGCCGGCTTACAGTATGCCGATACATAACGATTCGAAAAAGACAATATCGGATGTTGTCAGACAGATTAAAAACCGCGATTTACCTAAAAAAGCGTTGGTTTTGAATATGGCTAATTTAAAGTCGCCTAATGGTGAAATGACACTCGAAAAAGCGTATAACACCGTAAAAGCCGCGATGCTTTCGGGCGGATTTAGGCAAGAGGTAAAGGAAGAAGCAATTAAAATTTGCGAAGTGCTGAAGCTTGATAAAAGTGAAATTGACCTTTTTGATGTGTTTTATTCTGTACCGAAACCGTCGGTTGTAAAGAATTATACCGATAGTTTTGTGGCAACGCATGACGGCAGGTTTACTGCATTGTCGGAGGTTGCCGACCTTAACGATTGGGCAGATGAATTTTCTTTAAGGTCTTGGAACGCATACGTCTTTTCTTCCTCAAGTCTTTTGCCGGTCATAACTTTAGCGGTTAAAAAGGTTTTAGAGGAGAGAGGTTTAAAGTTTTACGAGGATAAAATTTTTGCCAACTTAAAGCACCTAAAAGAAATAGAACAATTACAGCAAATGCTTAAAAACTAAAGTTTCAATAATAAATCTGCTTAACAATATAACACAGTCCTGCATAATATGAATTGAGGACAAACTCCTCTAATTTAAAACTAAAGGACGGTTTCTTATATGAGAAACGAATATGGTAGTTGCAGTTCCTGCAGCGGTTGTTTCTGGATTATCCCCGGTGTTTTGATTGCATTGTTATTTGCCGTTATCGGCCTTTTGGTCGGCTCGGCTATTGCCGCAATCGTTATTGCAAACCTTGCCGCTTTCATTATTCTCGCAGTTATATTAGCAGTACTGTTGGGAATTTGGGCTGTTGTCAGAATTTGCCGTTGCAGAAGTTATTAAACCTTTTAAATAAAAGCCGTCACCCAACTAAGTTGGGTGACGGCTTTTGCTTAATATTATTCTAATGATTTGATAATATTTAATTTTATTTGTTGTGATTGACTTGTCAGTCAGTGTTTGGTATACTTGTTTTAGAATTAAAAAGCGAGTGATAGAAATGAAATTACTTATGCATACCTGTTGTGCCCCGTGTTCTATAATGTGTATTGAAACTCTCCGTCAAGAGGGTATTGACCCGGTGCTTTATTGGTATAACCCCAATATCCACCCGATGAAAGAGTACAAAATGCGCAAAAATACTTTAGTTGAGTACGCTAAAATGGTTAATGCCAAGCTTATATTGGAAAATGAGTATGGCTTAAGAAAATTTATTGAGGGTGTTTTCCCTGATTTTGATAACCGTTGCGGTTTTTGTTACAAAATAAGATTTGAACAAACGGTAAAGTTTGCTGCTGAAAACGGATTTGAAGCATTTACGTCTACTCTCTTTGTCAGTCCTTATCAAAATCACGATTTGTTGATTAAAACTGCTAAAGAAGCGGCAGAGAAGTACGGTGTTCAGTTTTTGTATCGTGATTTTAGGTCCTCTTTTAAAGAGGGTCAGGACAAAGCACGCGAATTAGAACTTTATATGCAAAAACATTGCGGTTGCATTTTCAGTGAAGAAGACCGCTATTCTAAAGCTAAAAAGTAATTTAAAATAAATTTTCGGCATATTCTTTCTTTGAAAGGGTGTGCCGATTATGTTTTTTCGGAAGTTAGTTTCATTAGGGTTGATTTTTGGTGTTTTGTGTTTACCTATATATGCTTCGGCTGACGAAGTTCCTGCGACTGAGGTTAACAGTAACATTGTAACCGAGTATAATTCGGTCGATTTGAAAGACCCGATTGTGTTTGATGCTACCGAAACTGTTGCAGGTGTGGGTGAAAAATTGGAAATTCCTGCAAAGTCCTGCATTTTGATGGAGGTAAATACCGGTGAGATTTTATATGAGTCAGAAAGCCATTTAAAATTACCGCCTGCATCAATCACAAAAGTTATGGCGTTGCTACTTGTAATGGAGGCTATTGACGCAGGGCAGTTAAGCCTTGATACAATGCTTACTGCAAGTCCTTATGCCTGCTCAATGGGAGGCTCGCAGATTTGGTTAGAGCCAAACGAGCAAATGTCGGTTAATGACCTACTCAAGGCCGCTGTAATAGGCAGTGCTAACGATGCCACTGTTATGCTTGGCGAGGCGTTATCCGGCAGTGAGGAAGGCTTTGTTAGTATGATGAATGAGCGAGCAGGTCAATTAGGGTTAACTGATACTACATTTATAAACAGTACGGGACTTGATGCTGACGGTCATGTTACCAGTGCTCACGATATTGCCGTTATGTCCCGCGAACTTATAAAACATGACCTTATTAAAAATTATTCTACTGTGTGGATGGATTCACTGCGTAACGGCGAGTCAGAGCTGGTTAATACCAATAAGCTCGTGCGGTTTTATAAAGGTTGTACCGGTCTTAAAACAGGTACAACCTCGGGTGCGGGTGCTTGCTTAAGTGCCACAGCCGAGCGTGACGGATTAGAGTTGGTTGCGGTTGTAATGGGTGCCGGAAACTCTAATGACCGATTTAACGGTGCAAGGAAATTGCTCGATTACGGATTTGCCAATTATACGTTTGTGACGGTTACAGCACCACCTGAGGATTTACACGAAATACCGATTAGCGGCGGAACGTTGGACCGCGTTACAGCCATCTGCACCGAGAAAAAGGGCTTTCTTATAGAAAAGAAAAATGTTAAAACATTAACCACTCAAACAGAACTGCCCGAAACCTTAAAAGCCCCGATTTCGGAAGGTCAGCAAATTGGTGTAACGCGTGTTTTTTCTGATGGCAGAGAAATTGGTACGGTGAAAATTGTCGCAAAAGATGAAGTAAAAAAGATTACATTTGGATTTTCTTTCAAAAATTTGATAAAATGCATTTTTTATGTGTAAACTTTTTAAAATACAGTTGAAAAAATAAACGCAGTATTGTATAATAATGACAAAGAAATGGTGTTTTAAGTAGTGTAACACTTAAAATATTTAATTTTGGTTTTCTCTTTGAAAGGATTGTTTAAAATGTCTATTAAATTTAAGGACGGTTATGCTAAAGAGTTTTTAGCTGAAGATGATTATGCCGGCATTAAGGCTCACGTATCTACCGCGCATAAAATGTTGGAAGACCGTAACGGTCTCGGAAATGATTTCTTGGGTTGGGTTGACCTTCCGGTTGATTATGACAAGGAAGAGTTTGCACGTATCAAAAAGGCTGCCGAAAAAATAATCAGCGACACCGACGTTTTTATTGTTATCGGTATTGGTGGTTCATATTTGGGTGCTCGTGCCGCAATCGAGTTTTTGAAGTCACCTTTGTATAATAATTTACCGAAAAACACACCTGATATTTATTTCGCAGGTAACAGTATCAGTGGTTCAGCTGTTCAGGATTTGTTGAAAATTTGTGAGGGTAAGCGTGTTTCGGTTAACGTTATTTCCAAATCCGGTACTACTACCGAGCCGGCTATTGCTTTCAGAATTTTCAGAGAGTATCTTGAAAATCGCTATGGTCACGAGGAAGCAGTAAAGCGTATTTACTGCACAACCGATAAGGCTCGCGGTACATTAAAGCAGTTGGCTGACGAGGAAGGCTACGAAAGTTTTGTAGTTCCCGATGATGTTGGCGGACGTTTCTCGGTACTTACTGCAGTAGGTCTTCTTCCTATCGCAGTTGCCGGTGCTGATATTGATGCACTTATGTTGGGTGCACAAAAAGCTCGTGACGAGTATGCAACTGACGATATCGAGGCTAACGATTGCTACAAGTATGCAGCTGTTCGCAACTGCTTCTACCGTAAGGGTAAAGAGGTTGAATTGCTTGTTTCTTACGAGCCGAGATTCACTATGATGGCTGAGTGGTTTAAACAGCTTTACGGTGAGAGCGAGGGTAAGGATGGTAAGGGCTTGTTCCCGGCTTCGGTTACCTTCTCGACCGATTTACATTCAATGGGTCAGTACATTCAGGACGGACGCCGCTTGATGTTTGAAACAGTAGTTACTATTGGTGACTGCGGTTCTGATACAGTTATTAAGGAAGATGCCGTTAACGGTGACGGACTTAATTTCTTGGCAGGTAAGCCGATGTCGTTTGTTAATCAAAAGGCTTTCGAGGGTACTGTGCTTGCACATACCGACGGCGGTGTACCTAACCTCGTAATTGAGGTAGAAAAGGCTGATGAAGAAAACCTTGGTCGTTTAATCTACTTCTTCGAAAAGGCTTGTGCTATTTCAGGTTATATGCTCGGCGTTAATCCCTTTAACCAGCCCGGTGTTGAGAGCTACAAGAAAAATATGTTCGCAATGCTCGGAAAACCCGGTTACGAAGATTTGAGAGCTGAACTCGAAGCACGTATTAAGTAATTAGTTGTTAAGGAAATAACCGCTTTTGCGGTGAAAATATAAAGGAGTTGTTTTTATGTTAAAACTTATTATCGGTAAAAAAGGCAGTGGTAAGACTAAAAAGCTTATCGACGCTGTTACAGCAGCAGCTGACGCTTCCAACGGTAGCGTTGCTTGCATCGAAAAGAGTTCCACCCTTACTTTAAATATTACCCATCGCGTTCGTTTGGTTGATGCTGACCATTATGGTATTGCAGGTTATGAGCAGTTCTACGGCTTTATCGCCGGTATGTGTGCATCTAACTATGATATTACTCATATTGGTATTGATGCAATTCTTCGTATTGCAAACCGTAATTATGATGAACTTGCAGCATTTTTAGAGAAACTTAATGAGCTTTCTAAAGACGCTAATACTGAGTTTATTATCACCATTTCGGCTGATAAGGCAGAGTTGCCTGAATCAATCTTCAAGTTTGCTGAAGAGCTTTAATTTTAGTACATCTGTACACCGCACAATGAAAATTGTGCGGTGTTTTGTAACATTTAAGTGAAAATGTAAAATTTTGTCTTGAGCGTGAAATTAAGACTTGACAAAGCGTAGTACTATAGATATAATAATCTGTGTGACAATTTGAGGTGAGTGGAATGGTTCTTGATTTAAGGTCACTTTTTGTAAATGACGGACAGAGCCGTCCGCTCGATTGCAGGTTTGACTTGAGTGAGGTTGAGTTTTTTGGGCAATACCCGTTAAAATCGCCTGTCCTTGTAAAGGGAAATATATTCAGTCGAGCCGGCATTGTAACACTATCGGTTCAGTGTGACTGTGAATATACCGCACCGTGTGACCGTTGCGGCAACACAGCAGTAAAACACTATTTGGTACCGATAGAGCGTGTACTCGTCGCTGAAATCGAAAATGATGAGGACGACGAGATGATTCTCTTGCAGGATTATAAGTTGGATTTGGACGAGCTTGTCTTTACCGAGGTCGTTGTAAATCTCCCTTATAAGCATTTATGCAAAGAGGATTGTAAGGGATTGTGTCAAAGTTGTGGGAAAAACCTGAATGACGGTCCGTGTGGCTGTGCTACCAAGACAGGTGACCCGAGACTTGCGGCATTATCCAAACTATTAGAAGATTAATGTAAGTATTTAAGGAGGCGCTGAAAATGGCAGTACCGAAGAGAAAAACCTCGAAGGCAAGAAAGAATAAAAGACGTTCCAATGTATGGAAGATGAGTGCTCCGACACTTGTAAAGTGTAGTCACTGCGGCGAGTATAAGAGACCTCACAGAGTTTGCCCTGCTTGCGGATTCTATAACGACCGTGAAGTAGTTAAGGTTGAAGCTTAATTAAGAGCGAAAGCTAACAGGGAAGGAGTTATCCTTCCCTTTCTTTTTTAAACTATTGAAGGTAGGTGGCGAAGGTTGGCAGTTGTAATTAAAGGTGTAGAAAAAGGCTCGTTTGCCGAAAAGGCAGGGATAAGACCGGGTGAAACACTTTGTGAACTTAACGGTAACGAAATTATCGACGTTTTGGATTACCGATTTTATCAAAATGAAACCGTACTTTCGGTTAAAGTGCAGTCAGCCAACGGCACTGTGCGTTCAGTTACGGTCAAAAAGCCGGAGTATGACGAGTTAGGTTTGGAATTTGAAACCTATTTAATGGATAAACAGCATTCCTGCAAAAATAAGTGTATTTTCTGTTTTATTGACCAGTTGCCGAAAGGTATGCGTGAATCGTTGTATTTTAAGGATGACGATTCGAGAATGTCATTTTTGTTTGGCAACTATATCACCTTAACCAATTTAACCGAGCATGAAATTGAGCGTATTATAAAGTTGCATATTAGTCCCGTAAACGTTTCGGTGCATACAACCGACCCTGATTTACGTGTTAAAATGATGGGCAACCGCTTCGCAGGTGAGGCTTTGAATAGCTTGTGGCGTTTTTGTGAGGCAGGAATTGATGTAAACTGTCAGTTGGTGTTGGTTCCAGGCTACAATGACGGTGCGGCTTTGGAAAAAAGCCTTTCGGATTTGATAAAGTACCCGTCAATTAAAAGTATCGCTTGCGTACCGGTAGGTTTGACCGGTCACCGTGACGGCTTATGCCATTTAGAGCCTTTCGACCAACAGACTGCATCGCAAGTGGTTGACATAACAACAAAACTTGGCGATGAAACAGTCAAAATTTACGGTGAACGCCGTGTTTTTGCGGCTGATGAGTTTTATTTAATATCAAAGCGTTCAATGCCTGACAGCACGTTTTACGGGGACTTTTTACAGTTGGAAAACGGTGTCGGAATGTGGGCAATGTTGGAAAGTGAATGTGATGAGGCAATTGACGATTTTGAACCGCCCAAAGTACAGCGTAAGATTACTCTTGCAACGGGTGAGGCGGCTTTCCCTTTGCTTTCAAATATTGTTGACAAAGTGACTAAAAAATGGCATAATTTAGAGTGTGAGGTTACACCTATAAAGAATAACTTTTTTGGTGGCAAAATCACCGTGACGGGACTTTTAACCGGCACCGATATAATTGAGCAGTTAAAAGGCAGAGATTTGGGAGACGAGTTGCTTATATCCTCGTCAATGTTAAGACACGAAAGAGATATGTTCCTTGACAGTGTTACGATAAAAGATGTTGAAGATGCTTTAAATGTGAATATAAGAGTTGTGGACAGTGACGGTTGGGCGTTAATGTCCGCATTATGTGGAGAATAATGTTTAGGATTTGGAGGTAGCATATGGCTAAACCCGTAGTTGCAGTTGTAGGCAGACCGAATGTCGGTAAATCTACACTTTTTAATAAACTTATTGGCCAACGGCTGTCTATTGTTGATGATACGCCGGGTGTTACCCGCGACCGTATTTTCGGAAATGCCGAATGGCTTGGCAAAAACTTTATGCTTATAGATACCGGCGGTATTGAGCCTAAAACCGACGACGTAATTTTGAAAAAAATGCGTGCTCAGGCAGAGTTGGCAATTGACACCGCATCGGTCATCATTTTCGTGACCGATTTAAAAAGCGGTGTAACTGCATCTGACCGTGAGGTTGCGGCAATGCTTCAAAAGTCGGGTAAACCGGTGGTTTTGTGCGTCAATAAGTGTGACCGCTTGGGCGACTTGCCGATGGAATTTTATGAGTTCTATAATTTAGGGTTAGGTGACCCTGTAGCAGTTTCGAGTGTTCACGGTCACGGAACAGGTGACCTACTCGACAGAGTGTTCGAGCATATTCCTGAGGCTGATTTTGACGATACCGAAGAGGACGTGATTAACGTTGCCGTTATCGGTAAACCGAACGCAGGTAAATCATCTTTGATTAACAGTATCAGCGGTGAGGAACGTGTGATTGTATCTGATATTGCAGGTACTACGCGTGATGCTATTGATACTATGGTTACCGTAAAGGGACAGAAGTATAATTTCACCGATACTGCAGGTATCAGACGCAAATCCAAGGTTGATGACGATATTGAAAAGTACAGTGTAATGCGTGCTAAAATGGCGGTGGAAAGAGCCGACGTTTGAGTTATTATGATTGATGCTACCGAAGGCTTTACCGAGCAGGATTCTAAAGTTGCCGGTTTGGCTATGGAGCAGGGAAAAGCCGCAATTATTGCCGTTAATAAGTGGGATTTGGTTGAAAAAGACGGCAGAACTATGGACAGTATGAGAAAATCTTTGATGGAAGATTTTTCGTTTATGCCGTATGCACCTATTATCTTTATTTCGGCAAAAACCGGTCAGCGTGTTGACCGTCTTTTTGAACTTATAAAGTTTGTTTATTCGCAAAATACTATGCGAATTTCTACAGGTATGCTTAACGATGTGTTGGCAGAGGCTACTGCACGTGTGCAACCGCCTTCTGATAAGGGCAAGAGGTTGAAGATTTATTATATGACTCAAGCCTCAACCCGTCCTCCGACATTTGTTTTCTTCTGTAACCGTGAGGAGTTGTTCCATTTCTCATATCAGCGTTATTTGGAAAACCAAATTCGTTCTACGTTCGGACTTGAGGGTACACCGGTGCGGTTTGTAATCCGTGAACGTGGTGACGGTAAGACAAAGGCATAATTCAACGTGCTGTTTATTTAGACAAGGAGAATATACAATGGCATTTTTAGTGTTAGCAGGGATGCTTGTTGCGTCCTACTTAATCGGTAGTATCAACGGTGCTGTTATTATTTCTACTGCTCGCGGCGGTGACGTGCGGAAAGAGGGTAGCGGTAATGCAGGTATGACTAATATGATACGCTCACGCGGTTTAGTACCGGGGTTAATGACCTTTGTGATTGACTGTTTAAAAGGTGTTGTGGTTTGTCTTGTGGCAAAGTTGTGGGTGTTGCCTTATGTTGACTCGTTGACTTCAGTTGATGCTTTAAGACCGGAATATGCAGTATATTATTGTGCAATTGCCTGTATTTTAGGTCATGTTTTCCCTGTTTTCTTCGGATTTCGGGGTGGTAAAGGTGTTGCGACTACTTTAGGTGTTGGATTTGTTTGCTGTTGGCAGACTGCCGTTTTAGGGTTGACATTATTTTTACTTGCGTTCATTATTACCCGTATTATTTCGGTAGGCTCGCTTACAGCCGCAGTTTCGTTACCTATACTTAACATATTCTTTGCCCCCAAAATAGAGGGTGAGCCGTATGCCGTTTTAATTCAGGTGTTACTTGTTTCGGTGTTTTCTTTGAATATATTTATCAGCCACCGTGCAAACATCGGACGTCTTATTCGCGGTGAGGAAAAGAAGTTGACTGCTAAAAAGAAGGAGTCAAATCAATGAAAAAAATCAGTGTTTTAGGCTCAGGCGGTTGGGGTATTGCCTTGGCAGTTCATAGTTTTTCTAAAGGTTTTGAAACGGTGATGTGGTCTCCGTTCCAAGCTGAGGTTGACGGTTTGAACGCTACCCGTGAAAGCGAAAAACTGCTCAAAGGTATAAAAATCCCCGAAGAAATTAAAATTACAACCTCTCTAGAGGAAATAGAGGGCTCGTTTATTACCATAATTGCAACACCGTCGTTTGCGGTAAGAGAAACTGCAGCAAAATTAAAAAATATTGATTGCGGTATTGTGGTTAACGTTGCTAAAGGCTTTGAAAAGGGCAGTATGAAACTGTTGTCCGAGGTTATAGCCGAGGAGTTGCCTGAAAAACCGTTGGTTATCCTTTCCGGTCCTTCGCATGCAGAAGAGGTTGCACGTCACGTGCCGACTTCTGTTGTTGCAGCGTCAACATGTGTAGAGGCAGCCCAAACCGTTCAGGACGCACTTATAGGTACAACATTCCGCATTTATACCGTTAATGACATTGTCGGTGTTGAGGTTGGCGGTGCTTTGAAAAATGTAATTGCTGTGTGTGCCGGTATTGCTAACGGATTGGGTGTGGGTGATAATACCCGTGCCGCCTTAATTACCAGAGGTCTTGCTGAAATTGCACGTTTGGGTGTCAAAATGGGGGCAGAAACCGCTACTTTTATGGGACTTTCGGGATTGGGTGACTTGATTGTTACTTGTATGTCGGAGCATAGCCGTAACAACCGTTTCGGCAACCTTGTAGGTAAAGGTGTCTCGGTAAAAGAGGCGTTGGAGACTGTTGGTACTGTCGAAGGATATTATGCTGTTGAAATAGCAGTACGTTTAGCAGAGAAATATTCGGTTGATATGCCGATGACCGAACAGTGTTATAATATTTTATACAATAACGCTCCGGCAGGCGAAGCTATAAGAAATCTTATGACACGTCCCGGCAAACCCGAGGAAGAGTCAATATGGTAGGTTGGTTTAAAAGCAGATTGCCGTATATTATTGCAACCGTTGTGTTGTTGATTGTTGAAATATTGATAGGTTTGTTTGTTCACGACGGGTTTGTAAGACCATATATTGGTGATGTTTTGGTAACGGTGTTGTTATGTACCTTCGGTCAAATGATTTTTTTAAAATGGCGGTTTGTACCGATAGCTGTGTTTTTGTTTTCGGCAGTGGTTGAATTGTGTCAGTTGGTTGAGCTTGACCGCGTTTTAGGTATAGAGGGCACTGTTTTAGGCGTTATTGTCGGGTCGACCTTTGATGTTGCCGATATTGTTTGCTACGCTGTCGGTTGTGTGTTATATTTCTTAGTTAAATATTTAATTAAAAAGAAAAAGCCAAGTGTCAATTGACACTTGGCTTTCGTTGTGTTTTCGCTATTTTTTTATAAATTGGCAACCGTTACGGCATTTCCAATTATTTTTTTCATCACGGCAAAAAGCTAAAACATCACAAATTTGACACCGCGGTGGAACATATTTTAAAATTTTTCTCTCTCGTTCGTCGGCAGATAACCATCTTAAAATTTTTTAATTTCTATATACCATGGTTTCCAATAAAATCCCATTTTCTCACCTCACAAAAAAAGCACATCCCCGAAGAGATGTGCCGAAAAAGTGCTTCTCTCGGTTAGACTACCACATCACACCGACCTTATACCCATACAGGAATAAGAGAGAACACCTTTTACCAAGGTAGTTTTCCCTATATGAGTAATAATAGTCGGTTATATTAAAATGTGATGTGGTGTTATTATATTATCACAAACTGTGATGAATTGCAAGAGATATAGAAAAGAAAAAGCCAAGTGTCAATTGACACTTGGCTTTCGTTTGGTTTTATTATGCTTCTAAAACCTGACGGAGTTTTTTGTTGTTCTTGTAATCGTGGACAGAGGCTTTGGCGGCGGCTTTTAAGAAAGGATATTCGGCAAGGTACTTGTCTGCAATTTCGTCAAATTTTTCCGGCTCTTTGCCAAAACTTCCTGCTAAAATAACCGAGCAAATAAGGTCTGCTACAACTAATTCACCCTCATAGTGCATATCGCCGAGCATATTCCAATACTTTGTGAGCTGTCTTTTGTTGCCGGCTTCGTTAGCCATTAACTCAAGCATTTTCTGGACGCCGTATTTTTTATAAAAGTTCACATAAAGGAAATCACCATATTTTGCAACAGTTTCCTTGTAAGCATCTTTATACTGGGGGAACATTGCGAGGAACTTTTGGGTAAATGCTTCAATGCCGGGTTCAGTGCCGATAGCGGCCTTTTCAGGCATGGCAACTTCAGTTGTAGTACCGTCTGACTTTTTAATTAATTTAATGCCTGCATCCTTTGCAACGGCCTCCAAAAAGTCCTCACCGATACAAACGGTGTCTTTCTGTCCGTGGTCGTTTTCATCAAAATACCAGGTGCTTAAAACGGTATAATTTTCGCTGTCAGCAGGGCTGACTTCTAAGCTGAAAAGCTTTTTCGAGTCATTGTAACTTATACGGTAGGTTTTAAATTCATTTTTAAAAATACCGATATTTTCACTGTCGGCAACGAAACCGTTTTCTTTCATAAAATCGTATAAAACCTGGGTAACTTCTTTTAAATATTGAATGTTCATTAAAAAATACACTCCGTTAAATGTGATATTTATATTTTTCTAAAGTATACCACAATTTAACCCGTTTGTCACTATAAATTTTTACAGGTTTAGTAGTATATATTGTTTAATCGGCATCAAACCGTCACTGTATTGACTTTTTCGAGAAAATAACGTATACTTAAAAACACAGTAAGGTCATATAAAGAGGATATAAAATGAACTACGCTAAAATCAATAAAAACGATATTGCCAACGGTATCGGTGTCAGGGTTACACTGTTTGTGTCGGGCTGTACGCATTTTTGCAAGGGCTGTTTTAACAGTGAGGCTTGGGATTTCAACTATGGCGAGCCGTTCACAGAGGATACAGAAAATGAATTGTTAGAGGCTTTAGCACCCTCGTGGATTGACGGTTTGACGTTATTGGGCGGTGAGCCTATGGAACCGCAAAATCAAAGAGCGTTGTTACCGTTTTTGGAAAAATTAAAGGAAATGTACCCTAAAAAAACAATCTGGTGTTTTTCGGGTTATACTTTGGAGGATGAATTGCTGTCAGATAGCCGTGCAAGATGCGAAGTTACAGATGAAATGTTGTCGCACATAGATGTTCTTGTAGACGGTGAATTTGTCGAGGAATTGAAAGACATCAGTTTAAGATTTAAAGGCTCGTCTAATCAGCGTTTGATTGACTTGAAACCCACATTAGCCTCAGGTGAGGTTGTAATTTGGAATCAGAAGAAATAAAAGAGGTGTTAATACACCTCTTTTATTTTTTGTAGTATTTACAGTAGTCGGGGATTAGGCGGTCGGTATGTAAACCTGATTTTAGTTGAAAATGAGAGCAAACATTGTTTTGCGCGTATACTATGGCATCGGTTAAACTGCAAACAGCGGCTACGTCTTCAGGTATGTTGAGAGTTTTTTCATCAAGGATATTGTAGTGTTCACAGCACCAACATTTAACGTATTCCATAATTTTCACCTCATATAATTTTCAGTCAACTCATTTTAAGTAGACTAACTACATTATAACATATAATAATCTTAAAATGTACTTAAATCAAGATATTTTTAGTAAATTTTAAGGTGATTTTTATGAGAAATAAAGAAAATAAGCATTTAGGCATCGAAATTAACAAGGAACTTCATTACAAATTGCATTATATTGCTGATTATGAGGGTCGCTCGGGCAACGGTCAGATTTTATACTTACTTAACCAGTATATCAAAAATTTTGAGCAGGAACACGGAGAAATCAAAGTTCCCGAAGTAGAAGAGAAAAAATAAATTTCCATCGTAGGGCGGGGGTTCACTCCCGCCGTTATATTTTCATATGTTTGGCGGCACCAAGGCACCGCCCTACATAATGTCATTTGACCTTTTCGTAGGGACTTGCTCAAAGCCCTCCTTGCCTAAAGGAGGGTGGTAGCCGCAGGCTGACGGGAGGATTATAAATTTACGGACAGTCGAGGACGCCTGTCCCTACATTATGTAATTTATTCGTCTCGTAGGGACTATCGTCCTCGGCGGTCCGTTTTTTATGATTTTTAATTTAAATGAATATCGGCTGTTTTATGAAAAATAAAAACCGCGGTTGGATGTTTATCCAACCGCGTTAGTGTTTTTTGTTTATTTCTTCTTTAAATTATTTAAAACCAAATTAATTGCAGGGTTTAAAATTATATTTGTTCCCAACTCGATAAGGAAATTTACACCTGCAAAACCGATGAAAATCAATGCAGTTGCATTGGAAAATCCCAAACCGTTATCAATGTTGTACTTGGTTAAATCATTTAAAAAGAACGTATAACAACCTAAAATAAAGATACCGGTGTTAACAATCGGGCAAACAACGGCGGCAACCCAAATTGAAAGTTTTTCGTTGAATTTTTTAACTGCTTTGTAAACAATTCCGGTTACCAATCCGCAGGCGGTACACTTAACCATAACTGTTACAATTGTTCCGATAACGCTGAAACTTAAAAACAAGTTAGCCGCACCGCTTAAAAGTACCACAATTCCGAATACAAAGCCTAACCAAGTGGACATCTTTGCACCGTAAAGTGCAGCACCGATGACAATCGGAATCAGCACCAGTGTAATTGGTGTCGGCAATAGAGCACCGGTGATGTTTGCCAGTATCTGCAGTATTACAACTAAAGCCGTAAGCACTGCACCTACTGTAATCGTTTGAATTTGCTGTTTTCTTTTTTCTTGTGTTGACATTTTTAATACCTCCGATACTGTTCCTTATGGATACAGTTCTTAATATTTGTAATCTGCCTTAGCAGTAATTACCTATTTATTTTTGCTATGGATAATCCTTAACCCGTCTAACAAAAGATTATCGTCAATAGCGATTTTATGGTCACAGTGCTTTACAACCTCAGGTGCTAATCCGCCGGTTGCAACTACTGTGGCTTTTTCACCTAACTCACGCTCGATTTTGGTAATCAGTCCGTCAAGCATAGCCGACTGACCCATTATAAGTCCCGATTTTATACAGTCGGCAGTATTTGTGCCGATTGTCTTTTTCGGTGCTTCAATGCTGACCGACGGCAACTGTGCGGTACGTGCGGCAAGAGCATCCATTGTAAGTTTAACGCCTGCGGCAATAACACCGCCCAAAAACTCACCGTTTTTGCCTAAAACACTTATGGTGGATGCGGTACCCATATCAATAATAATGGTAGGTGTGGAGTATTTAGCCAAAGCACCTACGGCACCTGCGGCAAGGTCGGCACCTAACTGTGCGGGGTTATCAATTTTAATATTAAGACCGGTTTTAACTCCGGGACCTAAAACAACGGGATTTATGCCGAAAAGACGGTCAACAGCCATTTCAATTGCACTTCCCACAGTAGGCACAACCGAGGATATAGCCGCATCGGTTATATCTTGAAGTTCCACTCCGTAAATTTCAATAATATCGCGGATTTCAATGGCATACTGGTCAGACGTGCGGCGGGTATCGGTAGCAAGTCGAGCGGTAAATTTCAGGGTTTCACCCTCGAATACACCGATTGTAATATTAGAGTTACCGATGTCAATACAAATTAACATATATTTTATCCTTTACATAAAAATGAAGAAATAGGCTAAAAGTATTATACCTAAAATAATGCGGTAGTAACCGAACGGTTTGAAGTTCTTTTTCTTGACATATTCGGTTAAGAACTTAATAGCCAAGAGCGATACGATAAATGCAACCGCCATACCAACCAAAAGAACTGTGATTTCGGTTGTGGTTATCATTTTAACCTCGCCGTCGAGCATATCCTTGGCGTAAGAAGCACATTTTAAAAGGCTTGCACCAAACATAACGGGGATAGCCAAGAAGAACGAGAATTCAGCCGCAACTGTTCTTGAGCAGCCCAAAGCCATAGCACCCAAAATGGTAACACCGGAACGCGAAGTGCCGGGAATTAGTGCTAACAACTGAATTAAGCCTATAAACATAGCGGTTTTATATGACATTTCGGATATTTCGTTTATTCTCGGCTCCGGGCGTTTAATTGACTCTAAAACAATAAACGCAATACCGTAGAGAATAAGCGTCACGGCAACGGTGGGGAAGTTATAAAAAACCTTGTCAAGTACATCGTCAAATGGAAGTCCCACAATTGCGGCGGGCAGGCAGGCGATTATAACCTTAAACCACATTTCCCAAGTTGACCGCTTGGCAATAGAATCCTTTTTAGGTGAGAACGGATTAAGTTTTCTAAAGTACATTACAATAACCGCTAAAATTGCACCGAGCTGAATTACAACGCGGAACATTTCCATAAAATAAGGGTTAGACTCTTTCCAAAAAAGGTCCTCAAACAAAATTAAATGTCCGGTACTGCTTATGGGCAACCATTCGGTAATACCCTCCACAATGCCGTATAATATTGACTTTAAAATTTCAATAAATTCAGTCATTAATAGCACCTGCTTTCTAAAATTTAATTATATACCTAAAAGGTACATTTGTCAAATATTAGGTTCTTTTTATAAGTATGATAGAATCGGCAGTAACACAACTGAAACTTTCGAATAAAATATAGGGAAACCGAACATTATTCGGTAATTATTTTTCAGGAGGATTTCTATGGCAGATATTAAACAAAACTGTCCTACCGATTGTACATCATTTAAAGAGGCCGTGTGCATAGATGCTGGTAGGGTATATGATTCTTGCTGTGACCGTGACTGTGTGACTGATATGAGGGTGTATTTTAGCCCCTCTGACCAACAGTTGATTAACAACGCTTGCAGTGTACGGCTTAAATCAGCCGAGGTTTTGGATGTAAACATAGATGTTGAGCAGGTAAACTTTAACCGAGGCTTTTATTCCTGCGATTTAACCTTTTTCTTTATTGTGTGTCTTGATGTTTTCTCGGCACCGCATACCTGCCCTTGTACCTTAAAGGGAATTTGCTTCTACAATAAAAAGGCAATTCTTTACGGCAGTGAGGGTAGCGTAAAAACCTTCTCTAATGAGTATATCGCCGACGACGGTTGTAACCGCCACTCAGTAACAAGCGGTAATGCACCCAAGTGTGTTGTGCAGGCAGTTGACCCCATTCCGTTATCAGCAAGACTCGGCGAGTGCCGTTGCATTTGCGACTTGCCGGGATTTATCCCTGCAAACATCGCTTCGGTAGTCGGTGGTTGTATCGACCCGTGTAATGACGCCGGTAGCAAGGCGGTTTTTGTAACATTAGGCTTGTTCACCATTATTCAGTTAATTAGAAACGTTCAAATGTTGGTTCCCGTATACGATTTCTGTGTACCCGAAAAGCAGTGTGACGATTCTTCCGACAGTCCGTGCGATGTTTTCCGCAAAATTAAATTCCCGACTGATGATTTCTTCCCACCCCGTCCCTGCGGTCTCGACAGTGACTGCGGTTGCGGTTGTAACGAGGAATAACTTAAATTTGCAAAATAAAAAAAGGGCGACTATATGAACTGCCCCATTTTGTGCGGACAGTACAAAAAAGACCTTTATGGTAGTTGAAATTAAATTTTAAGCAACATACTGACATCGCTTTTCGAGTGGTGTCAGTTTTGTTTTTAGTTGTATTCTTTGGTTATTGTAAAAATGT
>JAZRQE010000048.1:0-32433 GCA_045649545.1 Acutalibacteraceae bacterium | reverse complement strand
ATTGAATAGTAAAAATGGATGAATTAAAAAAGCGGAAAACACCAAGACACCAAAGTTTTGATTACAATAGTACCGGTGTATATTTTATAACGATATGTACACAGGGTAGGCGAGGCGTTCTATCTCACGTTGTAGGGACAGTCGAGGACGCCTGTCCCTACAAATGTTGAAAGAGCGAACAATATGTGTTCACAATTCGTGTCTACATTTAAGCGTTTTTGCAATAAGGAGTGTGGCAAAAATATTTGGCAGGCTCGTTTTTACGACCATATTATTAGAAATCGTGAAGATTACGAAAAACATATAAAATACATCTACGAAAACCCTATACGGTGGCACTGTGATGAATTATACATAGAAGAATAAGTGCATATTTTGGGTAATAAAGCAGTAAAAAAGTGAAAGCCCCGACAGATTTTTAGTCTGTCGGGGTTTTATTAGTATGACGGGCATATCAATGCTCTGTGGTGAAAGTCCACCGAGGCGTAGTTGCCGACGAACTCTAAAGCGACTCCCAAGGTTTACATCGTGAGGTGTAGGCGAGAAGAAGGGATAGCGAAATCGTAGCCCTACGGACAGAAACTTAATACTAAGGCATACTTGGAGGATAAGTTGGCTAGTAGCAACAAAGTCCAAAAGGCAACCGTAACCCAAGTATGTAAATTAAGAGGGTAGACGAGGAAAGAGTATTGGTTTATCCCGTGAGGTCTCATAGGCAGGAAAATCTGTAGTAACAACGAACTATGAGAAGTCAGCAGAGGTCATAGTACCGATAAAAAATTTTTTTTCGGGAAGGACTGAACAATTCAAAGCGTCAATTTAAAATGTATGTTCTAAGCATAAGCCCGACAGAATGTGGTAGCAAGGCGTATCCTTGTGGAAACATTACAACATAAGGCAAAGATGACTTAGAAGCGGAAAGGAGAAGAGACGGAATATGTCAGAAATGCTTGAAAGAATACTGAGTAACGAAAACATCAAAACAGCCTACAAAAAAGTTTATGCAAACAAAGGTGCAGGCGGTGTGGACGGCGTTACAGTCCAAGAACTTGAAGAATATATGCAAGAGAATTGGAACTGCATTAAGGAACAAATCCGAACAAGAACCTACAAACCACAACCTGTAAAAAGGGTAGAAATACCTAAACCAAACGGCGGAGTAAGAAAACTTGGTATTCCCACGGTAATTGACAGAGTAATAGAACAAGCAATAACGCAAATACTAACCCCAATATTTGAGCCGACATTCAGCGACTACAGTTATGGTTTTAGACCTAACAGAAGGTGCGAACAAGCCATAGTGAAACTGCTTGAATATTTTAATGACGGATATTTATGGGTAGTAGATATTGACCTTGAGAAATTCTTTGACAATGTACCGCAAGACAAGTTGATGAGCTATGTCGGTAGAGTAATACACGACGGAGATACAGAGTCTTTAATTAGAAAATATCTCAAAGCGGGTGTTATGGAGAACGGCATATACAAACCAACAGACATAGGGACACCCCAAGGTGGAAATTTATCCCCTTTACTCAGCAACATAATGCTGAATGAACTTGATAAAGAGCTTGAAAGCCGTGGACAGCACTTTACAAGATACGCAGATGATGTAGTAATTGTAGTAAAAAGCAAAGCGGCAGCAACAAGGGTAATGTATTCCATAACAAAGTGGATAGAAAAGGAGCTTGGATTAAAGGTAAATGCGACAAAAACAAAGATTACCCCACCAAGCAAACTAAAATATCTTGGATTTGGATTTTGGAAAGACAAAACCGAATGGAAAGCAAGACCGCACGAGGACTCTGTAAACAAGTTTAAGATAAAACTAAAAGCACTATGCAAAAGAAGTCTAAGCATTGACCTCACTTACCGAATTAAGAAAATTAATGAGGTAACAAGAGGGTGGATTAACTATTTCAGAATAGGCTCAATGAAACAAAAACTTAAAAGCATAGATGAACATTTGAGAACGATGATAAGGGTGATAATATGGAAACAGTGGAAGGTAGCCTATAAAAGAGAATGGGGACTTTTAAAACTTGGCGTTCCAAAATGGATTGCACACAAGGTTGCAAATTGGGGAGACCATTACCAATTTGTAGCACAAAAGTCCGTTCTTAAAAGAGCAATTTCAAAAGAAATACTGACCAAGCGAGGCTTAGTCAGTATTTACGATTACTACCTAAAGGTAGCACATATTTAATTTTGAATTGAACCGCCGTATGCCGAACGGCACGTACGGTGGTGTGAGAGGGTGGATTTATTTCACCCTACTCGATTATTTATGAGAATCAGCCTTTATTGAGGCTTTTTATTTGTCGTGTTTTCTGTTTCGGTTGTTTCAGGTTGTCCGTATTTAAGTTCTAACAGGCTTTTTACTGCAACTGCAATTACAGGTGCTAAAAATATACCTACAGCACCGAATAATTTTAACCCTAAAAATGTTATAGCCAAACTGAAAACGGGGTGTATCCCTAACTTTGCACCGATGATTTTCGGCTCAATTATATTGCGTATGGTTGTAATTAGGACATAAAGCGTTGCTAGTCCAATGGCTCTCGATGGGTTACCGCTTAATGCCGAAAAAACCGCCCACGGGATAAGCACTGTACCTGAACCTAATACCGGCAAAATGTCAATCAGTGCGGTTGCGGTGGCGATTATCAGAGCGTATTTTACGTTTAACACAGAAAGTCCTACAAACAGTTCAAAAAAGGTGATTATTATTATCAAAAGATAGCCTTTTAACAGTTTGGCTACTCGGCTCAAAACTGTTTTTTTGATATTGATGAATTTTTGGATTATTTTTTTTGGTACAATTGAGTGCATATACTCTATGAACGCCGTATAATCCTTGGCAATGTAAATGCTGGCGATTATCATTACTGCCGCCGACAGTAAAAATGATGGAATACCTGCAGCAAAATTTGTGGCAACTTCGGTTGCACCGACACCCAGTTTTTCAACTGCCGATTTTAATGCCGTGTGGGGTATATCCTTTAGCCAACCGTTGCCGATGTCGGGCATTTTGCCTAAAATTAAACTTATGCGGTTCATAATAGCGGTAAGCTCGGCGGTGATAGTGTCGAAATACGTCGGCGAAGAGCTTAAAATGTCGGTTAATTGTATATAAAGCATCCGTGCAAGCCAAACTGTAATTCCGATTGTCACAATGTAAACCGTCAGCACTAAAGCAACGGAAACGGGGTTGCGTTTTATTTTAAATTTGCGGTGAAGGAAGGTTACCAGCGGTTGCAGGCTCAAAACCAAAGCAACTGCTAATAAAAACGGCAACAACGGACCGAAGAAAAGTTTAAACGAAAGAAAAATCAGACCTATTATCAATGCGTAGAAAACGGCTTTTATAATAAGGTTTTTCTGCCCTTCGGTTGTCAAATTAAATCACCACAATTCACAAAAAATATCCAAAATTCTTAAGTTTATATATGTTATTGTCAAAATATAATAAAATATTAAAAATATACTTGCAATTAGCACTTTAATGTGGTATAGTGTAATTCACATAAATACAGTGTTTACGGCAGGTGGATATTTTTGGAGCAGGAAATGTTGTTGGTTAGCTCTCAGGCTTTACCTGAAGTTTTTCAAAAAGTAATGCAGGCAAAAAGGCTAATCGCATCGGGTGAAGCAAAAACCGCAACCGACGCCTCACGAATGTGCGGCATATCCAGAAGTGCTTATTATAAGTATAAGGATTCGGTTTTCGAATATTCCAATTCTTTAGGGCAGACGGTGTCTTTACAGGCGTCTTTGAGGGACAAAGCAGGTGTGTTATCGTCCTTTTTACAGCATCTTTACAGTTTGAAAGCCAATCTGCTTACGGTTAACCAAGGGTTACCGGTTAACGGGATTGCCTCCTTCTCGGTTTCGTTTCGCATTTCGGATGAGGGTTTCAGTGCCTCGCAGATGCTTAATGATTTAGCCGCGTTGGACGGCGTTCTTTCGGTTAAACAGATACATGAAAAATGAACGGAGAATATGAATGATTGATATAGCAATTATGGGACACGGCGTTGTAGGTTCAGGTGTTGCCGAAGTTTTAATTAAAAATGCCGATTTGATTGAAAAACGTGCCAAAAACGGTGTTAATATTAAATACATACTTGATTTGAGGGAGTTTCCCGGTCTTTCTTATAGCGATAAATTTACTAAGGATTTTAATATTATCCTTAACGACCCCGACGTAAAAGTTGTTGCCGAGGTTATGGGCGGGCTTCATCCTGCATATGAGTTTACAAAGTCATTGTTAGAGGCGGGCAAAAGCGTTGTTACCTCTAATAAGGAATTGGTTGCCGAAAAGGGCAGTGAGCTTTTGAAAATTGCCGAGGAAAAGAATGTTAACTATCTTTTCGAAGCAAGCGTTGGTGGCGGTATCCCCGTACTTCGTCCGATTGTGCAGTGCTTATCGGCTAACGATATGTTTGAAGTGCAGGGCATTTTAAACGGCACTACCAACTATATTATGACCCAAATGATTGCAAAGGGTGTTACCTTTGAGGAAGCATTGGCTGATGCACAGCGTTTGGGTTATGCCGAAAAAGACCCTACAGCCGATATTGAGGGGCATGATGCCTGCCGTAAGATTTGTATTTTGGCGGCGTTGGCGTTTGGTAAACACGTTAATCCCAATGCAATTTACACCGAGGGTATTACCAAAATCACTTCAGCAGATACGGCTTATGCCGATTATGCCGGTGCGGTTATTAAGTTAATCGGTCGGGCAAAAAGGGATGAAGATGGAAAGTGCTTTGTTACTGTTTATCCCGCAATGGTCAGCCGTAAACACGTTTTAGCTAATGTTGACGATGTGTTCAACGCTGTGCTTGTTCGCGGTGACGCTGTCGGTGACGTTATGTTCTACGGCAGAGGTGCGGGTAAACTTCCTACCGCAAGTGCCGTTGTTGCCGATATTGTTGACTGTGTTAAGCATTTGGAGGCCAGAAAGTACCTTTCTTGGGAACACGTTGAGGATGATTTCCTTACCGACCACAAGGAAGATACCGTTAAATTGTATGTTCGCATAAAGGCAGATAAATGCCGTGAATGTGTAAAGCTGGAGGCTGAAAAGCAGTTTGGTGAAATTTTGGTTCTGGGTCGTAACGGTGAACCGCAGGATGAAATTGCGTTTATTACTCCGTATGCTACTGAAAAAACATTGTTAAGTCAGTTGGAAAAACTTCCCGGAACAATAATTTCTACTTTGCGTATATTTGATTAAAAGTATATTTGAGCTTGAAAGGAAAGTGTGAAAAATGGCTCTGATAGTAAAAAAATTCGGCGGTTCGTCGGTTAAGGATGCCGAGCACGTTTTTAACGTTGCCAACATCATTATCGAGGACTACAAAAAGGGCAATGAGGTTGTAGTTGTTGTGTCGGCTCAGGGCGATACAACCGATGACTTGATTGCAAAGGCAAAGGAAATCAACCCCAACGGTGCATCCAAGCGTGAGATGGATATGTTGTTGGCGTCGGGCGAACAGATTTCAATATCCTTGCTTGCAATGGCTATTGAAAAGTTGGGTTATCCTGCTGTTTCGTTACTCGGATGGCAGGCAGGTTTCCAGACCGACTCTAAGTATTCTTTAGCACGCATTAAGCGTGTTAATTCCGAGAGAATCAGACGTGAGCTTGATAAACGCAACATCGTTATCGTTGCCGGTTTCCAAGGCTTAAATAAGTATGACGATATTACAACTCTCGGTCGTGGCGGCTCGGACACCAGTGCTGTTGCAATTGCCGCATCTATGAATGCTGACCTTTGTCAGATTTATACCGACGTTGACGGTGTTTATACCGCCGACCCGAGAAAAGTCAAGACTGCTAAAAAAATGGATGAAATCACCTATGACGAGATGCTTGAATTAGCAACCCTCGGTGCACAGGTGCTTAATAACCGTTCGGTCGAAATGGCCAAAAAATACGCCGTTGAGCTTGAAGTACGCTCAAGTTTAGAGAGTACTGTGCCCGGTACAATAGTTAAGGAGACTGTTAATATGGAAAAAATGCTCGTTAAAGGTGTCGCAGTTGATAAGGACATCGTACTTGTTTCAATCATTGGTTTGAAGGATACCCCCGGTATCGCTTTTAAGGTTTTCAATCAGTTGGGTCGCAAGAATGTTAATGTTGACATTATTTTGCAGTCGGTTGGCCGCGATGGCACAAAAGATATTACCTTCACCGTTCCGAAGAATCAGCTTAAGGATACTACCGAGGCTTTAGAGGCTATTAAAACTCAGGTTAACTACGATAAGGTTGTTATTAATGAGAATGCAGGCAAGCTTTCTATCGTTGGTGCCGGTATGGAAACTCACCCCGGTGTTGCATCCAAGATGTTTGAAGCTTTGGCTGATGTCGGCATCAATATCCATATGATTTCAACTTCAGAAATTAAGATTTCTGTTATCGTTGATGTTGAGGACTGCGAAAAGGGTATGCAGGCAGTTCACGATAAGTTTATCGACTAAATTATATAAAAATTTATATAGTTATAAATTAAAAGCCACGACCAAAGTCGTGGCTTTTTTGTTACTATTACGATTCAAATTGTTTTACATAGGTTATTACAGGTGGGATTTCAGCACAATCGGTAAACTCGTTATCCTTTAAAATAAGGTGTTCTACATTGTTCATATAAACTTGGGTTGACTGACAGTTAATAAAGCGGTTTTTGGAAATTTCTATTTTCTTATGGAAATATTCGCCCTCTAAAATCGCCTTGCGGTCAACCGCCATAATAACGGCACCTGATTTGTTGTAGGCTCCAACATAGTTGCAGTTACTAAAGGTGTTGTCGGTAATAAGCACATCACGAGTACCACCCGATTCAAACCAAAAGTTTCCGCAGGATTCAAACAAAATTGTTCGTCCTGAACTTTCGAAGTAGTTACCTCTTAAAATAATTTTACCCGAGCTTGCGAGTAAAACACTTCTTGCACGGTTGTAACGGCAAACGTTATTTTCGAAAACAACGTCACAAACCTCACTGATTTCGTCCATGTTATCACCGACTGTAATGTCGTTGATATCGTCCTCGAAAAACACTTCAATCTCTTCCAAATTAAGCTTTTTAACATCCTTAACACGGTATGACTTCTTGGGAATGAGATTCAATGGGTCACAGGTGGCCAAAACGCTACCTTTTTTGACAATATTAATATCCATTGTTTCCCAATGCATAAATTTCAAAACAACCGATTTTTCACGTTTTTCGGTGATTCTTAAGTAAATGCCGTGAACGTTGATAGCATCATCAAGCTGACGCTCGAAAAGACTGTCGTGAACATGGATAAGTCCGCTGCAATGAACGAAATGGGTGGCGTCAGCATTAAGAGTGTGATACTCGTCACTTTTCGGAGTGACCTTCATACGTGCGATTTCAATATCCTTACTGTTTTGGGCAATAACACCCATACCGCTTGTGTTATGTATTGTGAAATCAAAAAGCTTTATATTAGAACTGCTTTCGATATGGATACCGCAGGAAACACGGTGGCGGTGCTGCAAACAAAATCCGTCGCCCTCTCTAAGAGTTAATCGGCTCATATTCTCGGTTGATGTTTCGGCTTTGAAGTCAAATTCGTCAAGCTGTGAGAATTGGAACTTATCGAACGAGATATCGCATAAATAAGGAACTAAAAAGTGGGTGTCTTTATCCCATTGATTCATTGATACAATAAAATTCTTTTCATTATTATAACCGATTGCATAAAGCTTTCCGTTCTCGACAAAGAGTGGGTGATTATCGGTAACCTTCATTTTAAAACCGTTTTGTTCAATATCGTAAACAAAACCCTCTGCCGACATATTGACTGTGTTGTAGATGCTGAAATTTTTAAGCGTTATGTTTTTGCTGTTTTGTAAAACAACCGCAATCATAAGGTCATCTAAAATGATTTCACTACCGCCAAAGTCGATGGTGAAATCGGAAAAACCGTCAAGGAAAAAGGCAATTCTGCGTTGACCGCGACCGTGGTTAGAAACACTGAGCATTCGGCTTTCGACCGAGTTGCCGTTTATGTGGTAAACACCCTTGTCAAACAAAAGGGTATCTACGCCGTTTTGCTTACAAAAGCTGAGGGCGTTTTTAATGTTGAGTCCTATGTCGGGTGTTGTGTTGAACTGTGAAAAATTTACCATTTACTTCACCTTATTTTCATAATGATTATTACAGTTAAAACTATTACAAGGTTATTATACGTATAATTGTAAAATGAGTCAAGTGAAACATAATCAAACTTATTAGTGTTTTTTAAGTTTTTCAATTTTATCACGCAGTTCGGCGGCGTGCTCAAATTCAAGCAGTTTTGCCGCCTGCTTCATTTCGATTGTCAGCTTCTTTATAAGCTGTTCACGTTGCTCGCGGGACATTTGTTTAATTATTTTGTCACCGTCCTGCTTCGGCGTGATTTCAATAACATCTCGCACGTCTTTAATAATGGTTTTCGGTATAATTCCGTGTGCGGTGTTATAATCGGATTGAATTTTGCGTCGGCGTTCGGTTTCGGTAATGGCACGTTCCATTGAGGGCGTCACGCTGTCGGCATACATTATTACCTGACCTTTGGCGTTACGTGCGGCACGGCCTACCGTCTGAATGAGCGAGGTTTCTGAGCGTAAAAAGCCTTCCTTGTCGGCGTCTAAAATCGCCACGAGTGATACTTCGGGGATGTCCAAGCCCTCGCGGAGCAGGTTGATACCGATAAGCACGTCGAACTCACCCAAACGCAGTTCGCGGATTAACCGCATACGCTCGATGGTGTCAACGTCATAGTGCATATACTTAACCTTTATGCCGAGGTCGAAAAGGTAATCGGTCAAATCCTCTGCCATTTTTTTGGTCAAGGTGGTGACCAAAACGCGTTCACCCTGCTCAGTACGGGCATTAATCTGGGAAACAAGGTCGTCAATCTGACCCTCGGTGGGTTTTACGATGATTTCAGGGTCAATAAGTCCCGTCGGGCGGATAATTTGCTCGGCAGTTTGTTCGGAATGCTGTTTTTCAAAGTCGCCCGGCGTTGCCGAAACATAAATTGTTTGGTTTAAGTGGGCGTAAAATTCGTCAAAACTTAAAGGACGGTTATCGTAAGCCGAGGGCAGACGGAAACCAAAGTCTATAAGATTGGTTTTACGTGCTTTATCACCGCCTAACATACCTCTTACCTGTGGTACGGTAACGTGCGACTCGTCAATAAACAGTAAAAAGTCATCGGGGAAGTAGTCCAAAAGGGTAAATGGTGTTGAGCCTGCAGGTCTACGTGAAAGTACGCGTGAATAGTTTTCAACGCCTTTGCAGATACCGATTTCGCGTAGCATTTCAACGTCATACTCGGTACGCTGACGGATGCGTTGTGCTTCAATCAACTGCCCGCGGTCGGTGAAATATTGAACGCGGTCTTCCATTTCGTTCAGAATGTCCTGCAAAGCGGCTTCTTTTTCTTCTTCAGGCACAATGTAGTGAGAGGCAGGGTAAATGCCAACGTGACCTAAAACGGTTTTAATTTCACCGGTTAAGGGGTTAAACTCGCTTATGCGGTCAACTTCGTTGCCAAAAAACTCAACACGAATTGCCGTTTCATTAGAATATGCAGGAAAAACCTCAACCACGTCACCGCGAACGCGGAATTTGTTGCGGGTGAAGTTCATATCGTTGCGTTCATACTGTAGGTCAATGAGCTTGTGGATTAACTCGTCGCGTTCCTTTTCCATTCCGGGACGAAGCGAGATAACCATATTTCGATAGTCAATCGGGTTGCCCAAGGAGTATATGCAGGAAACCGAGGCGACAATGATGACGTCATTACGTTCGGACAAGGCACAGGTTGCCGAATGTCGAAGTTTGTCGATTTCGTCATTTATGGCCGAGTCTTTTTCAATATAAGTGTCAGTGCCGGGGATATACGCCTCCGGCTGATAGTAGTCGTAGTAGGAAACAAAATATTCCACCGCATTTTCGGGGAAAAACTCGCGAAACTCTGAGCAAAGCTGTGCGGCGAGGGTTTTGTTATGAGCGAGAACGAGTGTCGGCTTGTTTACATTTGCGATAATGTTCGCCATTGTGAAAGTTTTACCCGAGCCGGTAACACCCAGTAAAACCTGCTCTTTTAAGCCGTTTTTAATACCGTCACTCAATTTTTCAATTGCTTCCGGCTGGTCACCCGTTGGTTTGTAATTTGAATGTAAAATGAACCTATCCGGCATGTTCTCACTCCTCTCGTTAAGGCTTTTTATTAGTATACCACAAAATAATTTGCAAGTAAACAAAAAGCAGATGCATTTTTCAGCATCTGCTTTTCAATGTAACATTAATTGATTTACGGCGACGGTAATCTATGGTGTGTAATCACGTCGTTGCAGTATGTGACGATTGCTAATGTGTCAAGATATTCTTGATAATTTTCCGTTTTTACTGTGACTTCATATCCGTTCTGGACTTTTTTCATATCGTATTCTTCATCCATTAAAAGCCAAGCAGATTCCGCGTTAATATCCGTGTGCCATTTAATTTTTGTTAATGTTTCGCCTTTTTGAACGGTCATTTCTGAACTGTTGATCGACTGTTGCGAAATTTGATAGTTTTCAAAATTCTTCAAAGGCTTATTATAGCTAATATTTTTCATTTGTTCTTGTGAAAAATATATTTCGGAAAATGTATATTCCGCAACTTCGAATATTACACAATCGGGCTTAAAAATGTTGAAATAGTATGGCATATCTATAACATTTTGATAGTCGTGGACAAAGGTGTATTCGCTAAAACCATTGATTAAATATTGATAGCCATATCCGTTCATATAACTGCCTTGAAATACAAGGGCTGATGGCGCGCCTTCTTCTTTTCGCGATTCGTTCGAGTATGAACCAAACGCTTTGTACGAGGAATGGCGTTCAATTTCAGAAGCATATACGCCGGTATTGTCAACAAACGAAAAGTCGGTTTGAACAAGAGGCACAGACTCATTTATAGGGAAGTTTGAAACAAGGAGGGACGTTTTTGTTTCTTCGCTAACGTTGAATTCATCTAAGTTGTTAATATGAACGCTCGGTAATCTTTCTTTTAATGTTTCGAGCATTTTGTTTGTGCCGTAATATGCACCTATATAATTCCAATGGTTAGCGTCATATTTTTGGTTAAAAACTGCAACTCCGTTATTGGTTTGATATTTTAGTGTTTCAGTGTTATCTACATAATTAACACCTCTTTTGTCTAATTCATTAAAAAAGAGTTCAACCCAATCACGGCTGTAAAGCAGACCGGTAGGTACATACTCCGATAAAACAGCAGGTTTGGCAGGGTTAAATACAAATAAAAAAGGAACACCACGGGATTCACAATATTCTTGCAATTCTGCAACCATATCAGCGAATGTAATATGGTAATCGGAAAACAATCCGCTTGTTGTTAAACCTGCGCCAAAAACATATCCGTCTTTTCCGTATACATACGACGGATGAACCATTTTGTTAAACAGGGTATCGTTTAGCACTGTATATGAAAGTATCATTTCATCACGAAAACCAATACGGTCGTTTATATAGTTTTCGATGTTTTTTGTTAAATCTCCGTTGCTGTCGCTTGAAAAAGGGTTTTCAGTCAACATTCTGTTATCTATTTCCGAAACAGATTGAGGTTTAAAATTAAAGAAAATTATCGGAATAAAGATAACAAATAAAAATAAAATTACAATAATACTTTTAAATATTTTCATTAGCATTTCCTCAAAAATCAATACTGGAAGTAAATAAACGGGCTATATGTGGAGTTGACCATAAACAATACGGAGATAACAAACATCGCAAAAATAAATATGCGAGTAATAATATAACCGATTGCGGTTTCCTCAAATTTCTTGTAAATCTTTTGTACCCACGGCATGCCGAAAACAGTAGCGCCGAGTATTCCTATGATTGTCAATACAATTATTCTTGTGTCAAAATAGTATTGCCAGGTGTAATTAAACGTACCGGGTTGCTTTATCCCAAACATAATAGCGATAGAATTAAGAGCATAACTTATGTCGGGTGCTCTGAACAATTCCCAACAGAAGAAAGTAACGAACATTGTGAAAAACCATTTTATTATTTTGGGTGTTTTTATATATAATTTTTTTGTGCCGATTAGTTTTTCTATAATGTTACAGATACCGTTAATAGCGCCCCACAAGATGTATGTCCAACCTGCGCCGTGCCAGATACCTGTCAGAAGAAATACAATGGCGATGTTTAAAATTGTGGTACGTTGACCGCGTCGGCTTCCGCCTAACGGGAAATAAACGTATTCTCTAAACCACCTGCCAAGCGAAATATGCCATCTTCTCCAAAATTCAGTTATACTGGTTGAGATATAGGGGAAATTGAAGTTTTCTTCAAAATCAAATCCGAACATTTTGGACAAACCTATTGCAATATCGGAATAACCGCTGAAATCATAATATATTTGCAACATATACAAAAGTGCGCTTCCAAACACGGTGAAAGCATCTGCATTGGTATTGTTTATGCTTGCGACACACGCACCAAAAACATCAGCAAGTATGAGTTTCTTTGAAAAACCAATCATAACACGGGTCATACCGTCGATAAAACGATTAAAACTTATGTCAGCTGTTTGGTTTTTATAATCTCTCCACAAAACTATAGGGCCGGAAACGACTTTTGAAAACAATGATATGTATAACAGAAAATCTATGAAATTACCGGCATCAGCCTTTCCGTTGTAAACATCCGCAAGGTATGATATAGCGCTGAATGCAATGAAAGAAATACCCAAAGGCGCAATGATTGATGAAGCGGTTACTGGGGTCTTGAATAAAAACTCCAAGATAGGTGCTATTATAGGCATACACTTGAAGTGAACTAAAGTTATTGCAACTAAAGCACAACAAATCAAAGTGAAAATCAATGCAACAGAAAGTGAACGGCTACAATCTTGTTTGTCGTGCAGTTGGATGTAAAGACCTTTATGACGAAAGTGCTTTATTAATGTTCCGAATAGATACAATATAAGGATATAAGCCAACAGTAAAAAAGCATCATCAAAACATGCCCACGAGTAAAAAGCAAGACTGAATAAGATGAGCAAAATATCGGTTGCTCTGAATTTCTGAAGAAAAGCCCAACGTTTTTGTAAGAACCACAAGGGGTAATACAGAATAAACGTTATAGGCATAAATACAAAGGTGAATATTTGTGTTGTGAAAGCCATAAATCAATCTCCATAAATAAAATTCAATCACCGAAGCAGATAATCAAACGCCCGAACCCCGATGATGACTAAATTACTCCAACATTTTACCATCTTTTGTTATTTATTGCAATACAAAAAGGCTAAATATCAATCACCCGTTGACCGATTGGGGAGTTTGAGGTATAATTCTTTTGTAATCTTTTTGAAACGGAGAATTTTATGAAAATCACTTTCTTTGATATAGACTCTATCGGCACCGACTTGGACTTAACACCTATCACAACTCTCGGTGAGTGTGAGATTTATCCTAACTCAACCCCTGCCGAGTTGATAGAGCGTATCGGTGACACCGAGGTTGCCGTTATAAACAAAATGAAAATGACCAAAGAGATTTTGGACTCGGCACCGAATTTGAAACTCATTCTGGTTGCCGCAACGGGTTTTGACAACATTGACACCGCACACTGCCGCCAAAAAGGGATAGCCGTTTGCAATGTGCCGGGATATTCTACCGACAGTGTGGCGTTGGTTACGGTGACACTCGTTTTGTCGCTCGCAATGAGGCTTAAAACCTATGAGAATTTTGTAGTTAGCGGTGAATATTCTGCATCCGGTATTGCAAACCGACTTTCGCCCGCGTTTAATGATTTAAGCGGCAAAACTTGGGGTATTGTAGGTTACGGCAATATCGGTAGAAAATTAAGCGAGGTTGCACGTGCTTTCGGTTGCCGTGTGATTTTCAATAAAAACACCCCCGTCGATGACGAGGGTTACTGTGATATTGATACACTTTGCCGAGAAAGTGACATTATCACGCTCAACTGTCCTTTAAACGATAAAACACGAAACCTTATCAACGCCGAGCGTATCGGTTTGATGAAGAAAAACGTTATTTTGGTCAACACTGCCCGCGGTGCCGTTTGCGATGAGCAGGCGGTGGCTGACGCTGTGAAATCGGGCAAAATCGCCTCGTTTGGTTGCGATGTTTATTCGTGTGAGCCGTTTTCTGAAAACCATCCGTTTTGGGAAATCAAGGACTTGCCCAACGTGTGCTTAACGCCCCATATGGCGTGGTCGTCTTTCGAGGCAAGAACAAGGGTGATTTATGAAATGAGCGAAAATATTAAGGCGTTTTATAGCGGTGAAATCCGCAACCGCGTGGAAATTTAGAAATTTTAGAAAAACTTTTAACTTTAGACTTCTAATTTAAGGTGAAATTTGGTATAATGTTTTTAATATATATTATTGGTTAGTAAAATGCGAGGTGTCGGGATGTTTGCCGAAGTAAACGGGTTTAATATTCATTATGTTGAAGCAGGTAAAGGACCTGATGTTTTGCTTTTGCACGGTTGGGGTGCGTCTGTTGACTCGTGGCGTGGTGTTATTGAAACACTGTCGCATTCCTGCCATTTGGTAGCACTTGATTTCCCCGGTTGCGGTAAATCGAGCCTGCCCGACCGACCTTTGACTACCGACGATTATATGGCGTTGGTTATGGAGTTTTGCAATGTTGTAAACTTCCGCAACCCAATCCTTATCGGTCATTCGCACGGTTGCCGTGTGATTATGAAGCTTTGCGGTGTTGGTTTAATGTCACCCGAAAAGGTTGTTTTAATCGACGGTGCAGGTCTTAAACCTAAATTTAACCTTAAAAAATCGGTTAAGCAGTGCACCTTTAAAACCATACGTCGTGTATTGACTCTGCCGGGTCTTAAAGGTCATACCGAAGGGTTGTTGAATAAAGCCCGCAGTCACTTTGGCTCGGCTGATTACAATTCAGCACCTGAGGTTATGCGTAAAACCTTGGTAAACCTTGTAAATGACGATATGACGCCTTATATTGACGGAATTAAGGCATCAACCCTGCTTATCTGGGGTGAGAATGATACCGCCACACCGCTTTATATGGCAAAGATTTTGGAAAAAACCATTCCCGATTGTGGCTTGTGTGTCATTAAAAACACAGGACACTGGTCGTTTGTTGAGCGTCCAATTGAGGCTCATGCAATTTTAAACAGTTTTTTACCTTGATTACAGAAGGTGATATTTTGATTATTAAAATTTGCTTTGCAATAGTTTGTGTTGTTTTAGGCGTTGTTGCACTAACCCGACAGTACCAAATGTTACAGCAAAACTCTTATTTTGCAGTGCGGTATTTAAGGTGGTATAAGGGTGTAATCAAAAGTCGTATTGCACCGATTTTAAAGGCTTTAATCGGTGCGGGGTTAACCGTCACCGCTTTGAGTGAGAGTGTAGGTTTAGCAATTTTGTTGTTTGCAATTTGCATTTTTGCTTTGCTGATTGAGGCAGTGTTTTCGGTGCGTCTTAATAAAAAATCAATCAAAAAATTAGTTGTCACTGCCAGAGTCAAACGTATGTGGGTTGCAGGCGGCGTGATTTTGTGTTTAATTGCTGCACTGTCGGTGACTTTTGGCGGTATTGCGGGCAAAGTTTTGTTAGCGGTGCTTTTTATAATGTGTGCATTGCCCGAAATTACTGCTTTGCTCTCGCTTTTCATAATGAAACCGATTGAAAAGTGCATTTCCAACTACTACGTTAACGATGCCAAGAAAATTTTAAGAAACCACAAGAATATGACGGTTATCGGCGTTACCGGAAGTTACGGCAAAACCAGCACCAAGTTTATTTTGGGCCGTATTTTAAGTGAGAGGTACAACACCCTCGTTACGCCCGAAAATTACAACACACCGATGGGTATTGTAATTACCGTTCGGCGTGATTTAAAACCGCAAACTGAAATTTTCGTTTGCGAAATGGGTGCAAAACGTAAAGGTGATATTAAAGAGGACTGTAGGATTGCTAATCCCGATTTAGGTGTGATTACCTCAATCGGCCCTCAACACCTTGATACGTTCGGTAATATCGAAACGGTTGTATCGACTAAATTCGAACTTGCCGATTGGGTAAAGCTTAAAAACGGCAAGATGTATCTCAACGGTGACAATGAATATATTAAAGCAAAGGCAGGAGAGTACAATTCGGTCACCTACGGTGTGGGTGATTGCGACTGTAAGGCTTGCGATATTGCTTATTCGCCGAAAGGCTTGACCGTTACCCTTAATTATAAGGGAGAAGAGATAAAGGTCACCTCGCGTCTGTTGGGATACCATAATGCTTTAAATATTGCCGCCGCTGTTGGCGTTGCACTTGATTTGGGGTTAACACCCGAAGAAATCGCATTTGCAGTGTCAAAACTCAAACCCGCCGAGCATCGGTTGGAATTAAAGAGTTATATCAACGGTTCAACACTTATTGACGATGCGTATAACTCTAACCCTGAGGGTTGTCTGGAGGCGACTCGCGTTTTGGGTTGCTTTGACGGTATGAAGAAAATCATCGTCACCCCCGGTCTTGTTGAGTTGGGTGAGCAGGAATATGAGGCTAACCGCCGTTTGGGTGCCGAAGCCGCAAAGCACGCCGATATTATTATTTTGGTCGGACAAAAGCGGTCCATTCCCTTGGCTGAGGGTGTTAAAGCTCAAAACTTCCCAGAAGAAAATTTATATGTCGTTTCAAGTTTTAAGGAAGCTTTAGGATTATTTAGTCCAATGTTAGACTCTAACACCGTTATCCTTTTTGAAAACGACCTACCCGATAATTATTTAGAATAGATTTTTAATTGTGAAAGAAGGCATATTAATGAAAACCAACGTAGCCGTTATTTTCGGCGGACGCAGTGTCGAGCATGAAATATCAATCATTTCGGCTGTGCAGGCAATGGGTAATATCGACCGTGAAAAGTACAACGTAATTCCCGTTTATATGAGTAAGCAGTCGGTGTTTTATTCAGGCGAAGCATTGACCGATATTGAAACCTTTAAGTCGGGCAAGCCGGAGCAAAAAGCCGACCCGGTTACCTTTGTTCCCGAAGCCGATAAAGTTTCAATGGTTTACCTTAATAACGGTCTTTTTAATAAGAAAAAGCCTGTGGGGATTGATGTTGCATTTCCGATTGTTCACGGCACAAACTGTGAGGACGGCTCGATTCAGGGTTATTTGGAAACCTTAGGGTTACCGTATGTTGGTTGTGACGTTATGTCCTCGGCATTGGGCATGGATAAGGTGCTTTTTAAAAATGTGCTTTTAGACCGTGGAATTCCCACATTAAGATGCGTCGATTTCGGTGCAAGACAGTGGGGATTGGAGCCTAACGAAATTGTTAAAAAGGTTACCGATGAAATAGGTTATCCAATGATTGTAAAGCCCGCAAATTTGGGTTCAAGCGTAGGCATTTCAAAGGTTGAGGACGAGGCTGAATTGCGTTCGGCGGTTGATTTGGCATGCTCGTTTGCTGATAGGGTACTTATTGAGCATGCTGTGACCAGTCTTCGCGAGATTAACTGTTCTGTTTTGGGCGACCGTAACGACTGCAAGCCGTCGGCACTTGAAGAACCTGTTATGCACGATAAAATTTTGTCTTACGACGATAAATACAGAGCCAATGCTTCAAAATCGGGCTCAAAGGGTATGGCTTCTTTAAGCCGTAAATTGCCTGCCGATTTGAGTGCGGAAAAGACAAAGGAAATTCAGGATATTGCGGTTAAAACCTTTAAGGCAATCGGTGCTTCGGGTGTTGTGAGAATTGATTTTCTTTTAGATTCTGCTGATAACGATAAGGTATATGTTAACGAAATTAATACAATCCCAGGCTCGTTGTCGTTCTATTTGTGGGAGGCTACTGATTTAAAGTATCCCGCACTTATTGACCGCCTTATTTCGTTGGCTTTCAAGCGTCAGCGTGAGAGAGAAAACACAATGTTTACCATTGACACTAATATTTTGAATGAGTCGAGTTTTGGTGCAAAAGGCTCAAAGGGTAAGATATGACAAGTCTTTTACTTAAAATTTTTATAAAAGGCAATCCGTCGACCGACAAAAACCGTTCTAAATGTGGTACATTGGCAGGAATAGTCGGAATTATCTGCAACTTAGTGCTTTTCGGCATCAAGTTTTTGGCAGGTACGCTTTCAGGCTCGGTTTCAATGGTTGCCGATGCGTTTAACAACTTTTCCGATATGGGAACGTCAATCGTGACTATGCTGGGCTTTAAAATCGCCTCCAAACCTGCCGACCCCGAGCATCCTTTCGGCCACGGCAGAATGGAATATATGTCAGCAGCATTAGTTTCGGTACTTATAATGCTTGTCGGTTTTGAGTTGTTGACTCAATCGGCATCGAAACTTACTAACCCGACTGTGCCGGATGCAGGTCTTTTGCCCATTATAATTCTTGCTATATCAATTTTAATCAAACTCTGGATGTCTGTTTTTAACCGTAAGTTGGGCAAAGAGATTGACTCGGGTGCTTTAAAAGCTACCGCAACCGACAGTCTTAACGACTGTGTTTCTACCGCCGCTGTTTTGGCGGTTGCGATTGTTTGCAAGACAATGCCGACTTTTGCCTTTGTAAAGTATCTTGACCCCATTGTGGGTATTTTGGTAGCATTATTTATTCTTTATTCCGGTTTTATGAGCCTTCGTGAAACTATGGACCCGCTGATTGGTCTTGCACCTGATGCAAAAACGGTGGATAATATAAAGAAAATTGTTTTTTTGGAGCCGTCGTTTTTAGGCATTCACGATATGATTGTGCATAATTACGGTCCGGGCAGAAGTTTCGTTTCCTTACATGTTGAGGTTTCGGCAAGCTGTGATGTTTTGGCGTGTCACGAAAAAATTGACGCTTGCGAGAGAGAAATAAAGAAAAAGACCGGCATTGAGGCGGTTATACATATGGACCCAATTGTCACTGATGATGAAGAGGTTAATGAGGTAAGGCGGGAAATGGCGGCAAGGGTTTCAAAACTTTATGATGGTGCAACCATTCACGACTTCAGAATGGTTAAGGGCGAAAAGCAGAACAACCTGATTTTTGATGTTTTAGTGCCTGCTGACTGTACTTTAACTAATTCTCAAATTAAAACGGCGGTCAGAAGTCTTGCTGCTGACATAAACCCCACCTATCAATGTGTTATTACGATAGATAAAGATTTTTCAGGCGGAAATTATTAAGTTAAAACATAAAAGACGCTTATGCTTGGCATAAGCGTCTTAATTTTTGACTTTAATTTTCAAAACAATTTAAAATTCAACGTCCAACTGTGACAAAAAGCATCACTTGACAAGTAGTATACTGTTATCACCTACAAAATAAAGGAAGTATTAAAATGATTAAGGAAGTAACCGCAGTAGGGGATAAATGGTGGGTCAAGTCGGTTGAACGGTTAGAGGGGGCTATGAAACACATTGCCGTTGCCGTTTTAGGCTTTTTAATGGCAAGAGCAGGACTTGTCGGCGGTGTCACACCATTGGGCGCGGCATTAACGGCGGGCGTGCCGTTAAAGTACATATTGGCGGCAACGGTTGGCTCGGCTTTTGGGTGCTTTTTACCGCTTGAAAGCATTTCGACCCTGCGATATACTGTCGCATTGCTTGCCATAACCGTTATTCGGTTTATTTTAGCAGGACTTAAAGGAATAGGGAAAAGTGCCTTGTGGTCGGGTATTACCGCTTTTACGGTTGTTTCAGGGGTTGGTATTGCCTCGTCGGGAGCCGACTTTTTAAACGGCGGACTGTTAGCTGTAGCCGAAGGTTTGATTGCAGGCTCGGGTGCTTATTTTATAAGCAAATCGTCCAACCTCCGTCAGCTTCGGGCAGGTGCAAGTTTAGAGCAAACGGCGTCATTGCTGATTTCGGTCAGTCTTTGTTTAATTTCATTTTTCCCGTTGCGGTTTGACGGAATATCTATAGGCTATATTTTGGGCTTTACCTGTGTTTTGCTGGCTTCACGCTATGCTCGTGTCGGAGTTGCCGCAGTGTCGGGCGTTAGTTTGTCGGCGGCAGTTATTTTATCCGGTGGCGAGCCATCGGCGGCGTTAGGATTTTGTTTTGTTGCCCTGTTAAGCGGTGTGTTTTCAGGCTTTGGTAAAATTATTACTGCCATAACTGCTGTAGCGGTGCCGCTTGGTTGGGTGCTAGTTGCGGGTGCAACAGTCCCATCACTTATAATGCTTGCCGAGGTTACAACGGCGGCGGTAATATTCCTTGTGTTGCCAAAAACTGTAACAGCACCTATTAGCACTGTTGTAGCCCCGCAAACTGTAACCCCTGATATGAAAGGCTTGCGGCGTACATTAACAATGCGTTTGGGATTTGCGTCCGCGGCGTTGCACGGTGTTTCTCAAACTGTTGAGGACGTTGCACGGTGTCTTGCTATAACCGAACGTCCGAATTTTGCAAGCGTTTTACATAAGATAGAAAATGACGCCTGTAAGGGCTGTTCTTTTCACGTTTACTGTTGGGAAAAGCAACGTACTGTAACGGTTGATGCGGCATTGGCGTTGAGTGATGCTGTGCGGCGGTGTTGCCCCATAAATCTTGCTGAAGCACCCGAAGAATTTACCGAGCGTTGTTTAAGATTAGAACGTTTTGAAGACTCGTTATCACGTCATTATACCGATTTTTTGAGTTCTATTTCGGCTGAAAAACGGGTAGGTGAAATGCGAGGCGTGGTGTCCGACCAGATGGAGGGCATAGCCGATATGCTTTCGGAGTTGTCGGAGGAGTTTCGCACCGCACAAAGTTATGATATTGAACTTGCCGGTCGTGTTTCTGCTGCACTAAAGGAGTTGGGAATGAATGCCGACGAGTGCAGTTGTGTTGTGGATAAATACGGCAGACTGACGGTTGAAATCAGTCTTTCGATTTTACCTGAATTGCCAATTAACCGTTTAAAAGTGTTACAACGTATTGAAGAGGTTTGCGAGCGTGATTTTGAGCCGCCCGAGGTTAACAGGTGCGGTCACGGATGCTATATTACCGTTACCGAAAAGGCAGTTCTTTCGGTAGAGTGCGGTGTTACACAGTTTAATCAAGGTGAAATGAAGCATTGTGGGGATACCTGCCGTTACTTTTATGACGGACACGGTAAGCTGGTTGTGATAATCAGTGACGGAATGGGTAGTGGCGGTCGTGCTGCTGTTGACAGTGCAATGACTGCAGGGTTAACCGAACGGCTTATAAAGGCAGGCTTTGGGTATGATTGTACTTTAAGGCTTGTAAATTCGGCAATGCTTTATAAATCGACCGACGAGTCGTTGGCAACACTTGATATTACGGCAATAGACCTTTACAACGGAAAAACCGAGATGTTTAAGGCAGGCTCAGCACCGACAATTGTTCGCCGCAACGGGCATACCGGCAGAGCAGAATGTAAATCGCTTCCGGCAGGAATTTTACACGAGGTGGGTTTTGATAAAGCCACCGTAACGCTAGAAGAGGACGATATACTTTTAATGATGTCGGACGGTGTTTGTTCAGAGGGCACAGATTGGATTTGTGCAGAGGTTGAGGCGTGGGGTGACGGAGGTGCAAAGCAACTTTCAGACCGTATTGCCACTGCCGCCCGACGTCGCAGACGTGACGGACACGATGATGATATAACGGTATTTGCCGCCGTAATAGGAAAGGCAGTATAATAATTAAAACCACCGGTTGAACCTGTGGTTGCTTCGCCCATAGAAGGGGTGATTACTGGCGGTAGTATTCGTTACACAACAAAAACCCTCGGTCAAGGTTTAACCTTAACCGAGGGTTTTGTCAAAAAAATATTATTTATAAATCTTTTTAGTGTCGATTTCTTCTTTAATCTGTGCTACAAAATCTGCCAAAGGCATTGAGCCCATGTCACCGCGGTTGCGTGAGCGAACCGATACGGTGTTTTCTTCCACTTCCTTGTCACCGATAATAAGCATATACGGAATTTTCTCCAACTGTGCTTCGCGGATACGGTAACCCATTTTTTCTCCGCGGTCGTCACAAGTGACCTTGATTCCTGCCTTTTTAAGTTCCTCAGTAACAGCCAAAGCCTCGTCGCGAAGTCTTTCCGACAACGGCAATACTCTAACCTGCTCGGGAGCAATCCAAGTCGGTAATGCACCGGCAAACTTTTCCAAAAGCAAGGCAAGTGTTCTTTCATAACAACCCAAAGAAGTACGGTGAATGATGTACGGGGTCTTCTTCTCACCGTCAACGTCAACGTATTCCATGCCGAATTTTTTAGCAAGCAGCATATCAATTTGGATGGTAATGAGGGTATCCTCTTTGCCGTGAACGTTCTTTATTTGAATATCAAGTTTAGGTCCGTAGAACGCTGCCTCATCAATACCTACAGTATATTTAATGCCGATATTGTCAAGGATTTTTGCCATTAAACCTTGAGCCTCGTCCCACTGCTCAGGAGTGCCTTCGTACTTGTCGGTACGGTTGGGGTCCCACTGCGAGAAGCGGTAGTAAACATCGTCAACAAGACCGACGGCAGTTAGCATATCTTTAGCCAAGGCTAAACACTCACGAAATTCCTGCTCTAACTGTTCAGGGCGGAGAATAATATGACCCTCGGAAATGGTGAACTGACGGACACGGATAAGTCCATGCATTTCACCCGAATCCTCATTACGGAAAAGGGTTGAGGTTTCGCCCAAACGCATAGGCAAATCGCGATACGAACGCATTTTATTCAAGAAAACCTGATACTGGAACGGGCAGGTCATCGGACGCAATGCAAAGCATTCTTTTTCCTCGTCATTGGGGTCACCCATAACAAACATACCGTCTAAATAATGGTCCCAGTGACCGGAAATTTTATAAAGTTCACGCTTTGCCATAAGGGGAGTTTTTGTGAGTAAATAACCACGTCTTTGCTCCTCATCCTCAACAAAACGCTGTAACAATTGAATTGTTCTTGCACCTTTAGGCAACATAATGGGAAGTCCCTGACCGATAGCGTCAACTGTGGTAAAATACTCTAATTCACGGCCGATTTTATTGTGGTCGCGGTTTTTAGCCTCTTCAACCGCCTTTAAATACTCGTCCAACTCGGGTTGGGTTGCAAATGCAGTACCGTAAACGCGAGTAAGCATCTTATTGTTGCTGTCATTCTTCCAATAAGCACCCGAAATCGAGGTCAATTTAAAAGCCTTGAGTGCCTTGGTGTAGGTAATGTGCGGTCCGCGGCACATATCGGTATAATCACCCTGACGGTAGAAGCTGATTTGGGCATCCTCCGGCAAGTCGGCAATATGCTCGACCTTGTAAACCTCGCCTGCTTCTTCCATCTGGCGGATGGCTTCTGCTCTCGGTAAAATTTCAGGTTTAATGGGTAAATTCTCTTTGACGATTTTCTTCATTTCAGCTTCAATAGCGTTCAAATCGTCATCGGTCAACTTAACCTCACCCAAGTCAACATCATAATAAAATCCCTTTTCGGTTGCAGGACCGTAAGCGAATTTTGCCTCGGGGTAAAGCCTTTTAATTGCCTGTGCCATAATGTGTGCGGCAGAGTGACGGATAACCTCTAACTCCTCGGCTTCAGGGCACTGGTCAACAACACCGTTTTGATAAATAACCTTCATATTTTTCTCTCCTTAATAGGTAATTTTAAAAAATAAAAAGCCCTTCAAGTGCTTAACACTTAAAGGGCGTAAATTACGCGGTTCCACCTTTAAAAAACTCATCATACCTTTAACGCAGGCGAAACGTCAGCCTTGTTACCGGACTGCACTCAAGGGTGGTTTTCACGAATTTCGACTTCTATGCGGCTTTCAGCCGGTGACCGCACTCTCTTTAACAGTCAATTAAAACGCTACTGTCCCTATCAACGCTTTATTTACTGTATCATACAACTTTAATCGGGCTTTGTCAAGCGGAAAATGTTGTTTAATGGTGAGTTTTGATTGACTAATTTTTATTTTGCATATATAATGTAGGTTGAAACTTTGAGTGGGGTGAAAAAATGGGTGTAAAAATTATCGAGGAACAAGATTCTTTTTTTAGCGGAACATTTTTACCGCCAACCGTTTTAGCGGTCAAAAAAAGTGCTGAAAGCGGACTGCTTTTAAGTATGGGTATAATAAATTTCATAACCCTTATCTTGCTGTCAATTTGCGATTTTTCGGCAGGAGTAGTGCTGACACCGTTAGCCTTGTTGTTGCTCATTGCACATATTGTTGCCTTTAACAAAGCCAAAAAATCAAGCGGTAACTACGGTTTGTCTTTTTTAGGAATATCATATCTCTTGCCGTTACTTATTGAATGTGCGTTTTCAATATGGGAAGTGGTTTTGGACAATAAATTTATAGCACCTTTCTTTCAAAAATTAAGATTTATGACGCTCGACCTTCCATACCCGTTAGACAGTATTATCAATCGAACAAATTTTGATATGCGTTTGATTTTTAGCGTCCTAGTGCTTTTGTTTTGGTGCATATCACTTATAATGATAACACTCGTCACCTCTAAACGTAAGAATATACCCTTAACGAGTGTACCAATTATTTGTTTTATTGCATTATGCCTTGTTACAGTGGCGATTTTTTCAGGTGCTGTGTATTCGATAATCACGGGTTATATCCCGCAATATATACTGACTTCGTTTGTTCCTAAATTGCTTCCATATATCTATGCCGGCATTTTGGGACTTGTCGGGGTATACTCAATTTTGGCAAGCGTTTATGCTATGAATATTTTTGTGAAAATGAAGAAGGTTAAAAATGTTATTCAAAAGTAATCCGAAATATGAATTTGTAATAGTGGGACTCGGCAACCCCGGACCGAAGTATGACGAAACCCGCCACAATGTCGGTTTCAGGTGTGTTGACCGTCTTATAAAGGAATTAAATGCCGGTCCTAAAAAAAATAAATTTCAATCACTGATTTACGACGGTGAAATCAAAGGGCACAAAGTGCTTTTCGTAAAACCTCAAACCTTTATGAACAATTCAGGTGCCGCCGTAAGCGAAATTTTGAAGTTCTACAAAATCCCCGTAAGTAGCCTTCTCGTAGTATCTGATGATGTCACAATGGATGTGGGGCGTCTTCGTATAAGAGCCAACGGCAGTCACGGCGGTCATAATGGACTTCGCGATATAATAGAATTACTGGGAAGCGATAATTTCCCGAGGGTTAAAATCGGTATGGGTCAAAAGCCACACCCCGATTACGATTTGGCAGACTGGGTTTTGGGCAAGCCAAGTGCCGAGGATAAGGTGAAAATCACCGAAACCGAAAGTTTTGCTGCCGAAGCAGTTAAGACCATTGTAACGCTGGATATCAGCCGTGCGATGAATAAATATAATAGGTAATTTTATGAGTTTTAAGTACCCCTTTTTAATCGGGAAACTTAAAGAAACGAATGATTTTGACGCTTTAACAAAAGCCGTCAACAACCGCACATACCCAATAGCCATTACAGGTGTTTCACACATTCAACGTGTGATTTTAGCCACTGCTTTAGCGGTGGAAAACGGCATAAAACCGCTGATTATCACCGCAGGTGAAGCCGAGAACGAACGAGTGTGTGAAGACCTTGAGGCATTAGGGCTTTCGGTTGCGGTTTTTCCGTCAAGAGACTTCGTTTTTAAAAGCAATATTTCCCGCTCAAGAGAATATGAACACAAAAGAATAGGTACCCTCTCTAAACTTTTAGAGGGGGCTTTTGACGTGTGCGTTTTATCAAGCGAGGCGGCAACAAGCGTTACTCTGCCACCCGAAAAATTGATAGAACGCAGTTTTATTTTAACGCTAGGTCAGGAATACGACCAGACTGAACTAATAAACCGTTTGGTTGCCGGCGGTTACACACGTGCTGAGCAGGTTGAGGGTGCAGGACAATTCTCCTGCCGCGGCAGTATTATTGACGTTTTTACACCAAATTTAAGTAACCCCTGCCGTATTGACTTTTTCGGTGACGAGGTTGACAGTATAGCCACTTTTGACGTTGATACCCAACGCCGCACCGACTCACTTGATACAATAAAAATAACTCCCGTTTGTGAAATTTCACCCGACAGTTGTGAACAGTTTGCCGAAAGGCTTTTAAAACTATCCAACTCTAAAAAATGCAGTGCCGAGCAGAAAAAACGGCTTTTAGAAGATATTGACCGCCTTAAAGCATCGGCACCTATTGCCTATGACGCGTATATTGGCGATGTTTATGATAAGTTTTCGACAATTTTCGACTATATCGGCAACGGCTATCCCACCGCAACCTTTGTTTTTGATACCAACGCCGTTTTAGACAGAATTGACAGCACACTAAAACTTCATTCCGAGGAAATTAAAGCACTTTTATTAGAAGGACAACTGCCACCTAACTTCAAGTCGGTTTATCTTGACAGTGTAGGATTTGCCGACCGTTTAAAAACCGCTAACACTATTTTTTGCGACAGTTTTCCAAAAACCTCTTATTCTACACCACCAAAGGCACTTGTTAACTTTAATTTCAAGCAAAATTCAGGGTTTTCGGGAACAGTTTCGGCTCTTTGCGAAGATATAAAAGCCGCCCGCGCCAAATTAACCGTAATTTTAGCCGGAAGTGAGCGTGCCGCTTCTAACCTTTGCGAGGAGATATGCGACAACGGTATTGCCGCCACATTCCAAGCCGAGCCTTCACGTATTGGCGACGAGGGTGTTTTTGTCACCACCGGCGTACTTTCAAGTGGCATTGAACTGCCCTTGCTATCGGTTGTTGTCCACGGCAAAGCCGAGATTAAAAAACGCAAACGTCGCTTTACCAAAGGCACTGCCGTAGGCTCGTTAGAAGAATTAGGACGCGGTGATTATGTTGTTCACGCCACCCACGGTATCGGTATTTTTGAGGGCGTACAACAGTTGACCACTCGCGGTATGACACGTGATTACATCAAAATTTCATACGCCGGAAAAGATGCACTTTACGTTCCCGTAACCAGCCTTGATATGGTATCAAAATACATTGGCTCTGCCGAGGATACGACTGTAAAACTCAACAAATTAGGCTCAAACGATTGGTCAAAAACGAGAGCAAGAGTAAAACACGCCGTCAAAGATATGGCAAAGCAACTCACCGCATTATATGCAAAAAGAATGCAACAAAAAGGCTTCAGCTTCAGTGCGGATGGCGACTTGCAGTCCGACTTTGAACGCAGATTCGAGTTTGACGAAACCGACGACCAGCTTCGTTGCATTTCGGAAATAAAGCGTGATATGGAACGCGGCATTCCTATGGATAGACTGCTTTGCGGTGATGTCGGCTTTGGCAAAACCGAGGTGGCTTTACGCGCTGCATTCAAGTGTATTGCCGACGGCAAGCAATGTGCAATTTTAGTACCGACGACAATCCTTGCCTGGCAACACTACAACACCGCTTTAGAGCGTTTTTCCAATATGGCGGTTGAGGTAGAAATGCTTTCGCGTTTCAGAACCCCAAAACAGCAGGAGAAAATCAAGAAAAACCTTTCTGTCGGTAACATTGACCTTATTATAGGTACCCACAGTCTTATTTCAAAGGACGTCAAGTTTAAAGATTTAGGTCTTATTATAATTGACGAGGAGCAGCGTTTCGGCGTTGCTCAAAAAGAACGTTTAAAGGAACTTTACCCCGAGGTTGACGCGTTGACGCTTTCGGCAACACCTATACCCCGTACGCTTAATATGGCGTTGTCGGGACTTCGCGATATGTCAAGCATAGAGGAAGCACCTTTAAACCGCCACCCTGTACAAACCTATGTTTTAGAGCAGGATAAAGGTTTAATAAACGAGGCTATCAGCCGAGAATTACGCCGAGGCGGTCAGGTTTATTACCTGCACAACCGCACCGAAGATATTGACGCCTGTGCTTTAAAACTTCAAAAAGACCACCCCCAAGCACGTATCGGTACAGCTCACGGTAAAATGAGTGAGGAATCGCTTTCCCGCGTTTGGAAAGACTTATTAGAGCACGAAATTGATATTTTAGTCTGCACAACTATTATCGAAACAGGCGTTGATGTACCCAACGCCAATACGCTGATAATTGAAAATTCTGACCGTTTCGGTTTAGCACAGTTGCACCAAATCAGAGGTCGCGTCGGTCGAAGTCACCGTACGGCTTACGCCTATCTTTTGTTTACACCCGGCAAGGCTTTATCCGAGATTTCACAGAAAAGACTTGACGCAATACGCAAGTTTACCGAGTTCGGCTCAGGCTTCCGCATTGCCATGCGTGACCTTGAGATTCGTGGTGCAGGCAGCATTTTAGGCGGCGAACAGCACGGACATATGGAGGCTGTCGGTTACGATATGTACCTGAAACTGTTATCCAATGCAATAGCCGAGGAAAAGGGCGAAACCGCCGAGCCTGAACTTGAATGTGTTGTGGATATAAGAATGAGTGCTCATATCCCCGAAAAATATATCTCGTCACTATCTCAACGTTTGTCGGCATACCGCAGAATTGCGGCAATCAAGACCGACTCTGACCTTTTAGACGTTACAGACGAGCTTATCGACCGCTACGGAGAACCACCAAAAGCAGTAACCGATTTGATAAATATCGCATTCCTGAAAAATAAGGCTGCTTCTATAGGAATAACAGAAATATCCGAGCAGGACGGCAGGCTGTTGCTTTACTGTGCTAACTTGACCGAGGAAATATCTAAACTTTTAACCTCAAAAATAAAGCGTCGGGTAATGTTCAGTGCAGGTAAAAGACCTTATGTTTCGGTAAGACCCGAGCCTAAACAAAGTGTATTGGACACCTTGAAAGAGGTCTTAAATGTAATGCAACCCTAAAATACGAAATTATTTACAAATACGTCACAAAGACTGTGAAAAAACACTGGACTTTTTAAGGTATATAATATATACTGTCTAATGTATATGATGCATTTTAAATTGCATCTCTAAAATAAAATTTAAGTTTTCCGTTTTGTTTTTGCTTTTTTATAAACGGAAAGAACAGGAGTACTGAAAATGAAAAAACTCGCAAGACTTTTGTGTCTTATCTTGGCAATTGTGATGCTGTTCGGCACATTCACCGGCTGTCACAAAAAGAACGAGACAGCTTTCACTATCGGTGAATCGAAGTTTACTTCTGCTATGTATAGCTGTGTGCTTTATATTTCGGCTGCAACTGCAAGAAGTTCGATTGACACCTATATCAGCGACAATAAAATTGAAGTGAAAAAGGTTGACTATACCACCTACAAGTTCAATGATGCCGGTGATGTTGACCCTCAAGGCAAATATGCTTATAAATCTTTTGTACGTGATGAGGCTGTCAAACTTTTAAAGCAGTATGCAACACTTGATGCTTTCATGAAAGAAAAGAACCTTAAGTTAGATGACGATGCTATTTTGAATGCACAAAACGAAGCTTTCTGCCAGTGGTACTACGGTTGCAGTGTATACTACTATAACTATTACACCAGTATGGGTTATGACCCGTCTTCGTTGTTTACTCCTGCATACACATATATGGAGAAAAACGGCGTTGCTTACGCAACTTATGAAAAGTATTATCTTTACGAAGCAGCGTACGACTTCTACTTCACCCACCTTTACGGCGAAAAAGGTGAAAAAGAAGTTGCAAAAGATGACATTGTAAAGGATATGGTTGCAAATTACACCATTGCAGATGTTATTACCTTCTCTAAAAAGGACAGCACCGACAAAGAGTTTTCGGATGCTAAACTCAAAGAAATTAAAGCTTTGGCAGACAAATATGCCGAGCGTTTGAATAAAGGTGAAAAATTCGAGGATATTTATAAGGAAGAACAAAAGCGTATAGAGGAAGAGAACAAAACCGCTAACAACTACTCAAGCTCTGCAACCTCCGGCACAACCTCTTCCAACGCCTCGTCAGGCACTACCTCAAATACCACCTCGTCAACTACCTCTTCCACAGCATCTTCTACTACCTCATCTACTACTTCTTCGGGTGAGGACGAGGGTTACAAGCCGGCAGAATACGTTGCTATTTACGGCTCGGACAAAACCTCTTACGAATCCGCAATGTTCAGCGAAATTTTAAAGCAGACAATCGGCAACGCCGTTGTTTTAGAGGATAAGGAAAACTCACAGTATATGCTTGTAGTACGCCGTGATATGACCGATAAACTTTATGAGGATTATTGGTTCGATTCACTTCGCAGTACCGTTACCTATTCCTTAAAATCGGATGAGTTTAACGCTTCGCTTAACGAATACGGCAACAAATTAGCACTCAAGGAAGACACCTATGCCACCAAGCCTTTCGGTGTTGACGATATCGTATTTGCATCTTCAAAATAATTAGCATGTGCCTGCCGTGAAAAACACTTACGGCAGGCATTTTTTCACCATTTGACGAAAAGGAGAAAAATATGTCTTTTAACAAAGAGAAAAACGGTGTGTCCTATTCCTTTATTAAAACATCCCGTTTCAAAACAACACTGATTTCGGTCGGTTTTTATTTGCCGCTGACCAAAGATGCCGCCGCCAACGCTTTGGCATTAAGACTTATGAAAAGCGGAACTTTGCAGTTACCCGACACTTATGCTTTTAACCGCAAATTAGCATCCCTTTACGGTGCAAAGGTCACTGCATGGATTTCCAAAACCGGTGACTGTCAGGAGCTTCGTTTGGTTGTTGCCGTGAATGACGACAAATATTCCTTAAACGGCGAACAGACAGTCTGTGAAGCCGCCGACCTTATTTGCGATATGATTTTCAGCCGCTTTTTATCGGGCAAATCTTACCCTGCTGACGCCATAGAACGTGAAAAGCGTCTGCAGTGCGAGGCAATCGCAGGCAAAATAAACGAAAAACGCATTTACGCCCGCAACAGATTAGAAGAAATTATGTGCCAAAATGAGCCTTACGGTCTTGCTACCGAGGGCAGCGTTGAAGAAACCTCGTCACTTACTGCCGACGACGTCAATGCCGCTTTAAAAAGGCTTATTAACGCTGCCTTTATTTCGGTGCAGGTTATTGGTGATAAAGAGCCTGACGGTTTTTGTGAACGCTTGACAGAATCTTTAGAAAAATCATCACGAGAATTTCACGGTCTTAATTCTGACATCGTTCTTCCTGCCGGTGAGGTTAAGCGTGTAACCGAAACAATGACGGTAAAGCAAGGCAAACTTGTTTTAGGCTTCCGTTCTAGTGTCGCGGGAAGCGACCGCGAAACCGTCGCCACTTTAGTTATGTGCGATATTTTTGGAGGCGGTCCGTACTCAAAACTCTTCTGCAACGTGCGTGAAAAAATGAGCCTTTGCTACTACTGTGCTGCCCGTGCGGTGCGAAGAAAAGGTTTGATTATCGTTGACAGCGGAGTTGAGGACGGCAACATTGACTCTGCCGAAAAGGCAATTTTAGCCCAACTCGAAGATATGAAAAACGGCAATTTCACTGAAAAAGACCTTAACTCTTCAAAACTATCATTGTGTGATTCGATAAACTCGGTTGAGTCCGACCAAAACTCGCTTATGCACTGGTATGCCGCACGCTCACTGGAGGAAAATCCTGCAACACCCAGTGAAATTTGTGAGCTTATAAAAAACATTACCGCTGAAGACGTTAAAAATGCCGCCCAAAAATTTATACTTGATACGGTTTATACTCTAAGACCCGACGGTACCAAAAAGGAGGAAGAATAATGAGTTTTACTATTGAAAAAATATACTGTGAAACCGCAAATGAATCCTGCATTAAAGCCGTTCATTCCTCCGGACTTAAAATTTTCATTGCCGAAAAGCCTGATTTTAACGTAAACTACGCTATTTTCGGCACTCACTACGGCTCGGTTGACACCGAATTTGCTTTGGGTGATAAACCGATGCAAGCCGTTCCCGAGGGTATTGCTCACTTTTTGGAACACAAACTTTTTGAGGGTGAGGACGGCGATGCTTTCCAGAAATACGCCGTAACCGGTGCTTCGGCAAATGCATACACCTCTTTTGACCGCACCTGCTACCTGTTCAGTTGTTCGGAGAGGTTTTACGAAAATCTTGATATTCTTTTGGGCTTTGTCAGTTCGCCCTATTTTACCCCTGAAACCGTACAAAAAGAACAGGGAATTATCGGTCAGGAAATCAGAATGTATGAGGACGTCCCCGGTTGGCGTGTATTATTTAACCTCTTACGAATTATGTACCACAACCACCCCGTAAAGATTGAGATTGCCGGCACGGTAGAGTCTATTGCCGAAATCACCGACAAAACTCTTTATGACTGCTACCGCACCTTCTATAACCCCTCAAATATGTTCCTTTGCCTTTCAGGAAACTTTGATACCGAAAAGGTTTTAGAAATGGTTGACCAAAAAATTAAGGCTAACGAAATTCCCGAAATTCATCGTTCTGAATTCAGCGAGCCTTGTACACTTGTTGACACCTACTGTGAACAAAAAATGCCGGTAGCACAGCCTTT
>JAZRQE010000047.1:0-59517 GCA_045649545.1 Acutalibacteraceae bacterium | reverse complement strand
CTATCAGATTATTTTAAGTGCGGTGGGTTGGCTTGAAAAGGGTGTTCTTACTGAGGGTGACCTTGCAGAAATTCAAACTGCTATTGACTTACAGTATGAAGTTCTTGAAGAACCCGAAGTTCTTGAAGAATTGGAAGTCACCGAGGGCGTTGAAGTTACTGAAGACGTTGAAGTCACAGAGGATGTTGAAGAAAGTGAGGTTGAAGTTTAATGGCGATTAAAGCATATAAAAAAGGTGTTAAGATTCAACTTTCAACTAATTTTAAATCAACAGAGTTTGATTGCAACGGAAAAGGTTGCTGTTCAAAAACTCTTATTGACCCTAAATTAGTCGAGTATTTACAGAATATCCGAGATAATTTTGGAAAACCAGTTAAAATTAGTAGCGCTTATCGGTGTCAGATTCATAATCCGAAAGTCGGTGGAGTTAAGTCGAGCCTACATTTAAAAGGAATGGCAGCAGACATTACAATCGAAGGTGTTAGTCCTGCAGAGGTTGCCAAATATGCCGAGTGTATCGGTGTTAAAGGTATTGGTTTGTATGATACTTCAAAAGACGGACATTTTGTTCACATTGATACACGTGACAAAAAAGGTTTTTGGTTCGGTCACGCCCAAGAGAAACGCACAACATTCGGTGGCGCACCTGCAGATAATAAGCCAGCTGTTAATGAAGCAGTTCTTGCTTGGCAAAAAGCAGCAATCGCTGACGGCTTTGATATAAAAGCAGACGGCATTTGGGGTAAAGAGTGCGAAGCAGTAGCTGAAAAAGCTATTTGTAAAAAGCGTCTTACATACAAATATCGCAACCTCACAAAGCTAGTTCAGATTACAGTAGGTGTAAAAGCAGACGGTAAGTTTGGCAAGGATACTAAAAAGGCTGTTATCGAATGGCAGGAACGCGTTGGTTTGGTTAATGACGGTTGCGTAGGAATAAACGCATGGAAAAAGATTTTAAATGTTTAAGTAATTATTTAATAAAAAGGAGTAATGAATATGGATATAAACGTAATTGCAAGATTTATAGCTTTAGGTGTTGTATTAATAAATTCAGTCTTAACTATGTTTAACATCAATCCTATACCATTTTCTCAAGAAGAAGTTTATGGCATAGTATCAACCATTTTAACTTGCGGCGTTGCTATTTACACTGCTTGGAAAAACAATTCTGTCACCAAAGAGGCAAAAATGGCAGACAAGATAATGTTAGCATTAAAAAATGGTGAATATACGATTGAGTCGTTACAAGAGGCCGTAGATGATTTAAGAACAATTAAGTAATATAATTTAGGGGAGTAGATTAATTTCTACTCCCCTATTTTTTTCGACTTTACATATCGAGCAAATTCATTGCGTTTATTTTTTGTTCTTGTATTAAATGTATATAAGTGTTATATGTTACCGATACATCTTTATGTCCTAAAATTTCGCTTACGGTTTTTACATCTACCCCCTTTTTAAACAATAAACTTGCAAATGTATGTCTTAAAGCATGAATACCATATATTTCTTTGAATTTACAATTTTTTTGTATTTTTCTAAACATTGTATCATATGCTCTCGCATTAATGTTATTACCAGATTCAGTTGAAAATACATATTTATATTTCCCTGTGATTTTTTTTATATAATTTAATGCCTCAATTGATTTATTATTTAAAGGAACAAGTCTCGAACTAGAACTTGTTTTAGTGCTATCTTGGATAATAATTTTATATTTAATTTGAGTGTCATTATCTCGATTTTTTACTTGTTTTAAATTTTTATTAATTATAATGGTTTTATTTTCAAAATCAACATCTTCCCAAGTTAATGCTAGTGCTTCACCTATTCTTAAACCGGTATATAATAAAAATTGCACACCATATCCTAAGCGGTATTTATTTTTGTTGTTGTTATATTTGATTGTGGATTGTTTTAATAATAATTCTATTTGCTTTTCGGTGTAAAATTTAATATCACTATCTTGATGTTTTAAATTCTTAGGCAAACTTACTCCCACGCAAGGATTTTTTTGTAAGTCGCCACGAATTATTGCATACTTACAACATTCATTAATTGCTTCATAAGCCTTTTTAATAGAAGAATATGACAATTCTTTTTTTCTTAATTGATTAATCATTCCCTGAATGTCGTCAATTGATAATTGTGACAACTGTAGCATTCCAATTAATGGGTATACTTGGTTTTCCAATGTTATTTCTTTACGGTCATAGCTCGATGGTTTTAATTCATTAACCTTTACATTTTTCAACCAATTAGTACAATATTCTTGTACGGTAATATTTTTGATAGTGTTGTCTTGTAGAATTAAACCATTAGAATTAATAAGTTTGATTTTTTCTTTTAATTTTCTTTTTGTTTCCGCTTCTGTTTTTCCATAAACAGTTATCATTTTAGGTTTGCCGTTTTCATTATACCCATTCTGAACTGCACCATACCATCTTCCGTCTTTTCTTAAATATATTGTACCTTGACCATGTTCTCTTTTATTTTTTGCCATAAAAGTTCTCCTTTATTTATTTTTTATGTATAAAAGATGGTAATTGAATTATAACATAATAAAAAATCATAGTCAAGATAATTGACTATAATTTTGACTAAAATGACTATAAAATAGATGATATTAAAAGCATTTAAAAGCAACTAAATTACACTGTAAGGCTCGACTAATACAAAAGAAAAAATGCCCGCAAACCGCATAACCAAGCGGTTTACAAGCATTTAAACATTGGCAGGGGTAGAAGGATTCGAACCCTCGGCACGCGGTTTTGGAGACCGCTGCTCTACCAACTGAGCTATGCCCCTATATTAAATTAACTCAAAATGTGGTGGGCCTTCAGGGGTTCGAACCCGGGACCTACCGGTTATGAGCCGGTTGCTCTAACCAACTGAGCTAAAGGCCCACATCTTTGAGTGCCTAACTATTATAACATAAACTTGCAGTTTGTCAATAACTATTTTTATCATTTAAAGGATTTTTTCGCGGTAAAATTAATTAATTGAATTTTCAAAATATTCCAGCACTTTTTAAAACAAACGACGCTAAAAACACCATAAACCTTAAAATAAAGTTAACCATATGAATAATTAACCGGCATGTTGAAGGATTTTGTTTTTTGTTAAACAAAATCATTATTCTTTTGTATTTGTTAATATATAAATTCCAATATAAAAAAGTATACTCGAAATCATTTTTATAAACAAAGTTAAGTTAAAGTAATCAAATAAAACAGAATCAATCCCATAACTATTATTAAGTAGGTGTACAAAATAAAAGTTTTCAATATTATTTATAACTTCAATAATAATTGATACAAAAGTTATTAAAGCACAGCCCAGCGCCCCGTATTTCAGGAACTTAAGATATTTAAAATTGAATAACGTTCCTATAAACGTAAAAATTTTAGCAATAAACATTAAACAAGAACACAATACACCTATTGCATATCGAGGTGCTGAAACTATCAAATCATAACGATAAAAACTAGGATAAAGAGTTAAAAACTGACTAATAAGTGTTACTAAAAAAGCAATAGGTAATAACCATTTTTTAAACGGATATTCTTTTTGGTAAGTAAATAAAAACACAAGAACAAGAGCGGGTGTAATTATAGGGGTTAGATATATAATCAGAGAATTTATGGCATATCTAGGACTTTGAATAAAGGGCAAATGAATGTCAATATTCAAAATAAGCATCATAATGTAAAATGCAGTAAAACAAATTGTAAGAATATTTTTTCTTTTATTATTAAGAATGTTGTTCATATTGTTCCTCCGCTAAAACAAAAAAGTATGCTACTAAAATAATAGCATACTTTTTTTGAAATTACTATATTAAATTATTCCTTTTTATCAACTTCTGGTTTACCAAATACAAACCGATAGAAATCTTCTTCAATAACATCAAGCGATGCGGCGTAACGCAATTTAGTAGTTGAGATACAGTACTCTAAATAAGTTTCCTTTTCGGTTTCGCTCATATTTTCGGTACCCGGTAACCATTCAACCTTGCCTTTTTGTGCGTTGTATTTTACTTTATCGGTTATAAAACTTTTGTTATAAAGCATTGCAATATGCGTGTTGTTTGAAAATACATCTGTACCCATTAAAAGTCTTGAGTCATACTCCATACCATAGAGGTTGTAAACAGTCGGCAAAATGTCAACATTAGAGCAAGGTGCATCAACCTTTATAGTATCCATACCGCTGCAATACATAATGCAAGTGGATGAATACTTTTCAAAATTGGTGTCAACCTTATGCCCGGCAAGTGAGTTGTAATGGTATTCGGAAAGATAATACGGATAATGGTCACCAGCAATAACTATCATTGTTTTATCGAGTTTACCGGCAGCTTCTAACTTTTCTAAAAGTAAACTCATTGCCTTTTCCAACTCATAGTTTGCAGCAAGATAGTATTTTGCAGTTTCGGTAAGCTTTCTATCCCCTAACAGCTCTTTTACATTTTCCAAATTACGAACGGCAATTGGGTTAGCCTCTGAATAGGGTCCATGACCCGAAAAAGTCATATAATACGCGTGGAATTGCTCATCATTGATGTAATCATCAATTGACTGCTCCATCATTTCAAAGTCAGAGGACGGCCAAGAAGTTGTAAAATGCATACCACCTGTTCCACCCATAAACTTAAGATTTTGAAATCCTAAATTAGCATGGGTTTTGTTTCTTTGATAATAATATCCCTTAAAGTTATGGAATGCATACGTGTTAGCGTTAATACCGTTAAACATATTAGCGGTAGAAAACGGCATATAATTTGTTTTAGATTGAACAAAACTGCCTGAAGATGAGTTTGCATCAGCATCACGTGAAACATCAGGCCAAAGTCCCGTCATAAAACTGAACTCACCGTTTGTTGTTGTGTTTTTAAAGGCGTTATAGTAGTTGTTTAGCACAACTCCGCCGTTACTCATTTTATAAAGTGTTGGAGTAACTTGGGGGTCAATAGCGTATTTTGAAAAGCCTTCAGCACAAATGTAAATAAGGTTATACCCTTTTAAAATGCCGGTATATTCATTTTTATTTGTTCCGCTTAAAGCACCGAAGTAATCACAAAGATTTTGTTTTTCCTTATCGGTTGTTTGCTGTTTAAGTGCATTAAAATCGATACTATCAATGATATTAGGTGAAGTATCAATAGAAGGCTCGGTATTAACCGGGTTGTCAAGAGAAGGGTCAAGCTGTGCGGGCGGTGTTAAAAGGTCATCGCCATCAGACCCTTGAGAGCCGAAAAATTTATGACCGATTTCTACAATGGAATTTGTTAAAACACCTAATCTGTCAGAGGCGGTGTCGGTGTCAATATATGCTGAGGTATAGGCATAATATGGCGAAAATTCACCGTTTCCGAACGGTAAAAGTAGAAGAAAGCCGAGAATCCATAAATAAATAACTTGTAGGTATGATAATAAGTGTGTTTTAACGCTAAACCCGTCAAATAACTTTTTAGGTGCAAAGAAAGAAACGGCAATTGCAGCTGCAACGGGTAAAAAGCACAATAAAATCCAACCTACAGAGCCTTTTAATGTGTCAGTCAACGCCCAACCAAAGTCACCGACGGCATCAGCGCCCATACCAATCATAGAAATTGAGAATAAAGAGCCAAAGATTCTGAAATATACAAGCTGACATACATAGTATGCAAAAGGCAAAAGCATTATAATCGGTGTTGAAATTCTATTGCCTTTCTGTTTAAACCAACCGCTAAAAGCTGCTAAAAGCATTGCCTCGGCAGGTAAAAAAAGCAGAAAATAGAAAGACATATCCTCAAAACCTGTCTGTGTACGCAACAAAAATTCCCAATAGACTAAAGCTATCAGGTAAAGGGCAGCATATTTAACTGTGACTAAAAGTTGACTTCTGAAATCCTCATCAGGAAGAAACCGTTTCAAAAACACGGCAAATGAGCCTTTCATAAAACACCTCTAAAAACAATTTCCGATAATTGTAACACAAATTTCGGCAAAAATCAATTGCTTTCAACAATAATTTAAAATTAAAAGAGATAGAGTTTAATACCCTATCTCTTTTCAAGTTCAATTTTTTCAAACTATTCTTGAGTTTCACTTTTTGTATGCTTCTCTTCGTATTTTCGAGAAATTAATCGAAAAACTAATAAAAGTATATTCCAAAAAAGTACCCAAAGAACAAAGTGGGTAAGTATTCTCCGCTCGCCCCAAACATTAAAAGGCAAAATATGCGATATAATTATCATTAAAGAATTATAAACTGAAAGTAAAAATTTAAGTTTTTCATCAATAATTATTTTGCTATAACGTATGCAGTAAATAGGCAATGCCACAATAAGCCAAGCAAATGTATACAATACTGCCAAAGCAGCAGGTGCATAACTTCCGTAAGGAAACGAAATTACATTATCAATTAAAAATATAAGAAAAATATAAGAAACCAGAAAAGCGGCAGAAAAAACAATCGGATAAACATATTTTTTAATTTTCTTCATTAAGTCACCTAAAAATAAAAGATGTGCCACCAAAATGATAGCACATCTATTTAAATTTTTCAATTAAATTTCGGTTCTTATGCTATGCTTTTATTTGCTTTATTTGTTGTTATAATTAAAATTCCCGTGTAATACAATACTTCTACTAGCGATGCTATAACATAGGAAATATTTATTGCGAGAGTTCCATTTGAATCAATTTGGTGATATGCAGTCCCACCAACATTTACCAGGTTAAATATAAGCAAACAAACCGAAAGTATAACATAACACAATGTTCCGTATTTAAGTAGCTTTATATATTTGAAATCAAAAAGCGTTCCTATAAACATAATAGCAATCAATATAACCATTAGACACGAAAATACAAAAATTATAGGATACAAAGGGTTATATTTTAGTTGTACATCCATACTACTTATACTCAAAAAGATAGAAAATAGTCTACGAATCAATTCTCCTGCGAAAGCAAAAGATAACAGCCATTTTTTTAATAAATATTCTGTATTTTTTAAAAACAGGAACACAAGAACAATAAATGCCGAAAATAGCGGTAAAGTGAATATTAAAATATAATTTATATCGTGCATTTGCCAAACCATAGGTTCTTCAGCTATGTTTATGATATAAAGACATGTGAAAATAATTGCAATTATGTTCTTCTTTTTATTTTGTAATAATAAGGTGGCTGTAGACAATTTTTCTTTTGATGGGTTGTTTTCTTCTTCGCAAGGTTTTATGCGCGGTTTCAATAATAAAATGCTCCAAAATAGTGTCCAAATGAAAAATACTATTCCGTATCCGTATGTTTCTGTCCACTCGATAAGAGGCAACATATAAGAACCAATTATAACAAAAGCGTTATAAAAGGCAAATAACACTCTAAACTTTTCGTCTTGTATGATTTTGCTATATTTAACACAGTAAATTGGAAGAATTATCAATAGCAGTAATAATACTGCTATAAATATTATTCCAAGACCTGACAAATCACCAGAAAAATATAAGGATATGACAATTGATGCTAATATTAAATAAATAAAAGAAATTATAACAAAAACAAAGGGATAAACATATTTTTTAATTTTCTTCATTAAATCACCTCAAAAACAAAAGATGTGCTACCATTATGATAGCACATCTTTTTGACTTTTGCAATTAATTTTTCGGTTTGATAGCTTTGTGGTAGTGTGCATAGGTGCAAGGTTGTTTGTTACTCAACACCTTTGCCTCGGTAACTTCACCGACAAACAAAATGTGACTTCCTAAATCCTTGGAATGTTCTACTTTACACGAGAAAAATGCATTAGTGTTTTCGGTAATGTATTTAATCCCGTTGCAAGCAGTATCAAAAGCAGTGAAATCTTCGAATTTATCAACTTCCCTGCCCGATTGCATACCAAAATGACGAATTGTTTCAAACGGTACGTCATCGGTTAAAACTGAAACGTTGAACTTACCTGTTTTTTCGATAATTTCACGTGTATAATTACCTTTTTGCACCGAAACAGCAATTCGCGTCGGGTCGCTCGCAACCTGAATAGCCGTATTGGTAATGCAACCGTTGTCTTTCTCACCTTTTGCAGTAAGAACAAACAAACCATAAGTTAAATTATAGGTCGCTTTAAGGTCAATTTCCGGTTTCTTTCGATTAGCGAAAGTAACGGTTTAAGAGCCCCTCAAACGCTCTGCCGTGACGAGCTTCGTCTTTGGCCATTTCGTGTACTGTATCATGGATTGCATCCAAGTTGTTCTGTTTTGCCATTTTAGCAAGCTCAAATTTACCTGCACAAGCACCGTTTTCAGCGGCTACACGCATCTCAAGATTCTTTTCGGTAGAATCGGTAACAACTTCACCTAACATTTCTGCGAATTTTGCAGCATGCTCTGCCTCTTCGTATGCTGCCTTTTCCCAATAAAGACCAATTTCGGGATAACCCTCACGGTGTGCTACTCTTGCCATTGCAAGGTACATACCAACCTCGGTGCATTCACCCATAAAGTTAGCACGAAGACCTTCAATAATCTCTTCAGGAACATCCTTCTTAATGTCAACAACATGCTCGGTTGCCCATGTTGTTTTCTCTTCCTCAACAAGCTCTACAAACTTTTCTGCGGGCTGTTTGCACAAAGGACACTGTGCAGGAGGATTTTCGCCTTCAACAATTTCGCCGCAAACTGTACATTTCCACTTTTTCATATTTTTATCTCCTTTAAATCAAAATCATATTGTGGTTTTTACCACGAGCATATTTTAACATAACAACTTGATATTTTCAAGTATAAAACATCAATTTAACAGTTTATTAATATGTAAATTTCCCCCAAAAGAAAAAGGCTGCAAAACACAGCCTTTTATTAAAAAATATTTTATAAAATTATGCAAATTAAACCGCTGCAACCTTCATTAATAACTCTTTCAAGGGTTTCCTGCAAACGACCTCTTGCATCGTGCGGCATACGTGCAAGTTTAGTATGTAAACCTTCATTTACAAGCTCATGCAGAGATTTACCGAAAATATTCGAATCCCAAATTTTGGTCGGTTCTTCCTCAAATTCATTAAGCAGATACATCACCAAATCTTCCGACTGCTTTTCACTTCCTACAATGGGACTAACTTCAGTTGTGATATCTGCCTTCATCATATGAATTGACGGTGCTGAAGCACGCAGTCTTACTCCGTAACGTCCGCCCTGCTTTACAATTTCAGGCTCTTCTAAAGTCAATTCATCAATTTCAGGCATAACAATACCGTACCCGGTTGCTTCAACCTCATCAAGTGCATTTTTAAAGCGGTAATATTCCTTTTTAATGTTTGAAAATTCAATGATTTCACGCATTAGCTGTTGCTCGTTATTGATATCAACTCCGGTTGACTCTTTTAGAACGCTGTAGAACAAGTTACGGTCAATATCTGCTTTTACAACACCGCTGCCCGACCCTAATTCAACATTATCAATTGAACAGTAGGTCATATTATCGCATTTTGATAGCTTTTTAGTGAAACCTTTTATATCTGATACCTTGCGAATTTCATTGGCAGAGGTTAATACCGAGTTGTAAATATTTCTTTGCAACCAGTGGTTTGAATCTAAAGCTGTTATCCACATTGGAAGTTTAATTTTAATTTCTTTTACAGGGAATTCATAAAGAATTTCAGACATAATATCCAAAATATCGCTTTCACAAAGTTCAAGACAATTAATCGGTTTAACTGAAACATCATATTTTTCGGCAATACCCTTTGCACATTCAATTGCACTTTCCGATTCAGGATACATACTGTTCATTAGTACAACAAACGGTTTATTTATTGCTTTAAGCTCTGATATAACTCTTTCCTCAGCTTCAGAATACTCGGCACGCGGAATATCACTGATACTACCGTCTGTCGTTATAACTAAACCAATTGTGGAATGTTCGGTTATAACCTTTTTAGTACCGTATTCAGCAGCCATATTAAAAGGTACCGGCTCTTGAAACCAAGGTGTCATAACCATTCTCGGGTTATCGTCCTCAATATATCCTAACGAACTAGGAACTATGTAACCTACACAATCAATAAGCCGTACATTCATTTTGACCGAATCATCAACGTTAATTTCTACACCCTTTTCAGGAACGAATTTAGGTTCGGTAGTCATAATTGTCCTGCCGCCTGCTGATTGCGGTAACTCGTCAGTAGCCCTCTCTCTTGAGTATTCGCTTTCGATATTTGGAATAACTAACGTATCCATAAATTTCTTGATAAAGGTTGACTTGCCGGTACGCACCGGACCAACGACTCCGATATAGATATCACCGCCGGTACGTTTTGCTATATCGTTATAAAGATTTGAGCTTGTCATAAACATTCCTCCGCAAAAATTTAAGCTTTGCTAATGTTTATGATAAGCTCGCAAAAAATATAACTATTTAATTTAAATGCCATCTAAATTAAATAAAGGTATGTAATCGGTGTTTGAACTTGAAAGCTCTTGAGTAAAAATTGTATTTATTTTTGTTTCGGATGCGAAGTCCAAGACTTTTTGATACTCACGTTTTGTTATTTTGCGGTTAATTTCCTTGTAATCGGTTAAATCACCGCACGGGGTAAATTGACTCATTAAACTGAAAAACGCCCAAGGAACGTTATTTTCGACCCATTTTATAACTTCTATAGCATCGTTTGTGCCTTGTGGCATAATTAAATGGCGGATAATGAGTCCTTTTTGCATAATACCGTCTTGATTAACAACGTTATCTTTTACAATATCTGCACATTTTAAAATTGCACATTCTGCAACTTCAGGATAATTTTCTACTTTGGAATACTTTTTAGCTCTAATATTTGAACGGTATTTGTAATCCATTAAAAATATATCAGTGAAATTTGAAGCTCTAATAATCTGGGTTTCGGTATCGAAGCCGCCTGAATTATAAACTATCGGAATATTAGGTTTATAAATTTCAAAGGCTTTTTCAATAGCATCAATATAATGCGTCGGGTTAACGAGATTTATATTGTGAGCACCCTTTGATTCTAATTCCTGAAATATCTCAGCCAAGCGTTCAATAGTTATCATTTTACCAAAGTTTTTATGAGAAATCTCATTATTTTGACAGAACACACATCCTAATGAACAACCGCTGAAAAATATTGTACCCGAGCCGTTAGTACCGCTGATACACGGTTCTTCCCAAAAGTGTAAGCCGGCACGTGCAACAACAGGTAATTCGGGCATTCTACAATATCCATTATTATTTTCGTGGTTTCTTTCGGCATTACATTTTCTTGGGCATAAATTACAAATCACATCGCTCACCTCTTTTACATCAATATTATAATTTTAATTTAAGTTTATTTCAAGCACATTTCTTATTTTCTTTAAACGTGTTACCGATTCACCACCAAAATATAAAAGAAAACTTGCGTTTGGTATAAGCATTAATGAATTAAAGATATCGGTTAACATCCAAGCGGTTGTATCATTAATTTTAAGTGATAACGGAACGAAACTGAAGAAAATCAAAATGTATATCATTCGCGTTTTTGGTTTATTATTTAAAAATTCAAGCGCTTTAAAACCGTAAAACGACCAACCGATAATTGAAGCAAATGCAAAGCAACAAGCAGATGTACATAACAGTTTTATACCTACAGTACCGAATGAATTTTCAAAAATACCGCAAATAAGTGTAAAAGGGTCATTGATATTCCCATTTAAATACAGCGGTGATGTAAGCACAGCCAATGCCGTTAACATACACACAACAACTGTATCAATAAAAACTTCAACAATACCCCAACACCCTTGTATAAACGGGTCTGAATTTTCGGCACTTGAATGTGCAATCGGCGAGCTTCCCATTCCTGCTTCGTGAGTGAATAACCCTTTCATAACTCCAACTCTCAAAGACTCTGAAATCACTGTACCGCTGAAGCCTCCCACAGCCGGTTTAATACCAAATGCACCACATATTACCGAAAAAACGGCATTAGGAATATTTTTATAATTTGCAAAAATTATAAAGAGCAAAGCACTAATATAAAATAACGACATTAGCGGCACAAAAATTGCAGAAAAGTTTTGGTAAATTCGGTCTTTTCCTAAAATTATAACAACCAAAAGCGGAACAACAAGTAATGTTATTAAATGAGGGTTAATATTAAACCCAATTTCAGCAAAGCGGTAGATTGATTTTGACTGAATTATATTTCCTGCAAAAAGAGAAGCATATACACAAACAACAGCAAATAATGTTCCTAAATGCTTAAAAACACCCTTTAATTGAGCTTTAAACACATACATCGGTCCGCCTGAATTTCGTTTGCTGTCAATTGCGTCTTTAACAGAAATATATGTTTCGGCGAATTTAATAATCATTCCAGCAAAACCTGATAAAAGCATCCAAAATACTGCACCCGGCCCGCCTATTATAACTGCAGATGTAACACCTACTATATTCCCTATTCCTATTGTACTTCCGAGAGCCAACGCCATCGCCTTAAACCCTTTAAAATCTTTGCTTTTAACTAACTTTTTAAATGTAACCATAAAAACAATACCGAGATGTTTAAATTGAAAAAATCCAGATTTCAAGGTTAATGTTACACCGTTAGTAAGTAGTAATAGAGCACTGAAAAATGCAAATATGCCCATAAAAAATCACCCGTACAATTATATTAAAAAGTACGGGTGATTATTTTAATTTTCAGGTACAACTGACTTTTCTTTGTCTATTTTAACAGGAACAGCAGGAATGGGTGCAGTGTTATGCTTTACAACAACCTTGTCGTAATATTTTTTAAATGTAACTCTGCCAATAAACTTATTATCGCAATCTTTACACAAAAATTCAGCCTTGAATCCGTGTCCGCGGAACGCCCAAGGTGTCATTCTTTTGGCGACTTTACCACACTTTTCACATTTGAACTCCATCTTCTTTTTATTTACAAGAGGACTGTTCAAATCGCGGATAATATAAGCCTTAAAGGTAAGCCTTGCGTAATAATCAGGCGTACTTGTGTCTACAACATATGTAAGCAAACGTTCTTTATTATAAACTTTACGAAGCATTTCGGCACAAAGTAAACTGTCATCTAAAGCACGGTGCAGGTCTATACCGTCGATAGGTATTCCCAACATTATAGCGGCATTCGAAACTGATACTTGAGATGTAATGTTATGTCCCAAATTTATCATTTCGTTTTGAATATACTTTTGTAAATCCAAATACTTGCCGATAATAGGTACAGTACTTAATCTTCTGCGAAGCCTGAAGTTTTCCAACAAAACATATAAATCCGAATTACTCCAAGTCATAGTAATGGCATCTTCGCCCGCCCATTCACTATAAAGTGAAACTGCTTGCTCAAATGTCATACCGTGACTTAACATTTCTTCGGTTGTGATGTTGGTCAAACGCTGAAAACGGCTGTTAAGTTTCTTGGTAAAAGTAGATTTAATAAGGACCGAAAATCTTGAAATTTCTTTCAAGTTTTCATCCAACTTAACAGCACCGATTTCAATAAGCTCATTAATGCATTTGCCGTTAACCTTACAGTAAGGCGTATGCCATTCGTTATCAAGAATAATGTATTCCATTATTGCTTTCTCATTCTGCTTTCATATTTCATTCTAGTTTCTTTGTCAAGAATTTTCTTTCTTAATCTGATAGAGGTCGGAGTTATCTCAACAAGCTCATCAGATTTAATGAATTCAAGTGACTGCTCCAAACTCATAATCGACGGAGGAGTTAATTTTAAAGCATCGTCAGAGCCTGCAGCACGCATATTTGTTGCAGCCTTTTTCTTACAAACGTTGCAGACGATGTCTTCATTTTTCGGGTTTTCACCGATAATCATACCCTCGTAAACAGGAACACCGGGGCCGATAAACAACTTACCGCGGGATTGTGTATTGAACAAACCGTAGCCGGTAGATTCACCAGATTCATGAACGATGATTGAGCCGGTAAGACGGTTTTGAATATCACCCTTATATTCCTCATATCCGTGGAAAATATGGTTCATAATGCCGTTACCGTTGGTATCGGTCATAAACTGTGAACGGTAACCGATAAGTCCGCGAGCCGGGATAAGGAATTCCAAATGACTTAAACCGGTTTCACGGGTACCCATATTCTGTAATTCGGCGTGACGGGTACCAAGTCTTTCCATAACTGAACCGACATATTCTTCAGGAACTTCTATCATAAGCAGTTCAATAGGCTCTAACTTTTTGCCGTTAGCATCTGTTTTGTAAATAACCTCCGGCGGAGAAACCTGAAATTCATAGCCTTGACGACGCATTGTTTCAATAAGAATTGATAAATGGAGTTCTCCTCTGCCCGAAACCTTAAAAGTATCAGCAGAATCAGTTTCTTCAACACGCATACTTACGTTGGTTTCAACCTCTTTAAAAAGTCGGTCACGAATATTACGCGAGGTTACAAACTTGCCCTCTTTACCTGCAAAGGGCGAATTGTTAACCATAAAGTTCATAGACAAAGTAGGCTCGTCTATTTTAATAAAGGGCAACGGTTCGATATGCTCAGGGTCGCATACCGTTTCACCGATGTTAAGGTCGGCAATACCTGCAACGGATACCAATTCACCGAATTTGGCTTCATTTACCTCAACACGACGCAAGCCTTCGAAAAGGAACAACTTTGTGATTTTAACGTTTTTATGTGTACCGTCCTCACGGCAAAGGGCAACGTTCTGCCCAACCTTGATAGAACCTCTTTCAACACGTCCAACGCCAATACGTCCGATATAATCATCATAATCAATATTTGAGAAAAGTACCTGAGTAGGACCGTCAATTTCACCCTCAGGTGCAGGAATTTCATTAACAATTGCATCGTAAATCGGTTTTAAATCAGTACCCATATTATCAGGGTCGGTTGAAGCATAACCGTCACGTCCTGATGCATAAACAACCGGAAACTCAATCTGGTCATCATCAGCACCGAGTTCAATAAACAAATCAAGTACTTCGTCAATAACCTCTTTAGGACGTGCCATCGGACGGTCAATTTTATTAACAACAACGATAGCCTTTTTGCCAAGTCCCAAAGCCTTTTTCAAAACAAAGCGTGTCTGCGGCATACAGCCTTCAAAGGCGTCTACTAAAAGCACAACGCCGTCAACCATCATTAAAATACGTTCAACCTCACCGCCAAAATCAGCGTGTCCCGGAGTGTCAACGATGTTAATTTTAATGTCGCCGTACATAACACTTGTGTTTTTAGAAAGAATGGTTATACCGCGTTCGCGTTCAAGGTCGCCCGAGTCCATTACACGCTCTGCAACCTGTTCATTTTGGCGGAACGTACCGCTTTGCTTTAACAACTGGTCAACCAAAGTGGTTTTACCGTGGTCAACGTGAGCAATAATAGCAACGTTTCTTATGTTTTCTGCTTTACCCATATTTTCAACTTCCCTTTGATTTGGAATTAATTATTACAAATTAATATTATAACAGATTAGTATAATATAAACAAGGCATATTTTAGAGAAAATCCGCTAAAATATGCCATTTTATTTATGAAATTTTAATATAACCTAAATGGTAATTTCAGTATTTAGGTGCATTGAATAAATAATACACTCACTGATTGTTACTGAAAAAATCTCACTGATTGCAGATTTATAAATTTCAAGCTGCTTAGCATAGCGTTCTTTTAACTCGTTTTTTGACGAAACGTTATCAGTTTTAAAATCTACAATAATCGCATTACCGTTTTCAAAGAAAATACAGTCTGCAATACCCTGAATAATAGTTTCACTGCCTTCATACGGGTAATTGACCATAAATTTATATTCTCTTAATACCTTTTCAGAGTTTTTCAAACGCTTGTAAAGATTACTCTTAAAAAAGTTTTTAAGTGCATTACGGTCAAGACTTTCGTATTCCTCAAAACTTAAAAATTCAAACTCATAAAGACGTTCAAGCTCCGAGGATAAGTCATTTTCAGCAGCACTAAAATTAGCATACTGCATTACCTTGTGCATAGCCGTTCCGCGTTCTGCCGGTGTTAACCCGGCTTTAGACATAAAACGTGGACGAGATTTGAATGCAAACGTTGCCTTTTCCCCGTGAACAAGACTTGTAACCGCCATTTTAGAAGGTATTTTAGTGTCTGCAATATTAGGATACTCAAAACCAAATCGTTCGTCTAACATTTCTTTAGTTTCAATGTCGCAACTGTAATTTTGGTTAATTTCAGTTGTGGTTTCAACAAAGTCATCGTCAAATGAATGATTTTCGGTAAAGTAAAGGTTGAAATCGGCGTTACCGTTATACCCTATCGGGTTAATATCTGCAATCTCGCCTAATTTATCACCTGATTTTTGCAATAACAACGCCGATAAAAGCATTGACTTAAAACCTGATGCATTAATTACTGCCTCAGCCGACACTAATCCTGTGTTAGCTGCACTTAATCCTAAAGCTGCGGCTGCAGAAACGATATCCTCTCTGCATTTTGACGAGGTTACAGAAATCATTAACCGTTCTTCAGCACGCGTCATCGCAACATAACGTAATCTCAATTCCTCAGCTATTAACTTTTCGTTTTGTACAATTCTTAAAGCCTTGCGTGAAATTGTATTCTGTTTCAAACCGTTGCTTACAATATTCAATCCCAAACCAAAATCATTACTTAAAATAATTTTATCATTTAAATCGGTTTTATTGAAGTTATTACCCGCACCTGCAATAATACATATTGGGAACTGTAAACCCTTTGAGCTGTGAAAACTCATAATTTTAACGGCGTTACTGTTAGCGTTGGATGCTTTATCCCCTACACTGCCATCTTGGGCTAAACGGTCAAAATGTGCCAAAAAGCCTTGTAATCCGCCGTCAGATATATTCTCATAATCAGCAGCCAAACTTACTAAAGTCAAGAGATTAGCGAGACAATCATTTCCGTTAGCACCAGCACTCATAATTTCTCGCAAAAATGTAACATTATACATTTCGGTTATTAATCTGCTAATAGGCAATGTAACAGAACGAGTGCGAAGTTCATTTATCGTATTAAGGAACTTTTTACATTTTTCATCATTATCTTCAGCAGATTTAATGACATTAGCATATAAACTTTTTGACTTATATTTAATTTTCAAATTAGCAATATTGTCAAAATCGAAACCGAACGCAACACTTGTCATAGCCGAGAGAAGTGAAATACCATCAGTAGGGTTATTGATGACTTTTAATATAGAAACGGCAGTCAAAATCTCATGAGATTTAAAAAATTCACCGACGTTATACGATACAGGGATGCCGTGCCTTTTTAGTGCATCGGTGTAGTATCTTACCTTTGAGCCAGGTGAACGCATTAAGATTGCAAAATCACCGAATTCAGCTTTTTTTAAAGTATCGCCGTCTTTTAAGAAGGGCTCCTCTTGCATCGTTTTTTCGATGTAGGATGCAATAATTTCGGCATCGGTTTCGTCTCTTTTGTCGTTTTCAGAATTATTTAAATATACATCAACCGCAGTTTTTCCGTTATCAGGGTATGTTGCTTTTGGAACAAGTTCCTCTTCTAGGTCATAATTCATACCGCTTGTTGCTTTCTGCATTAAGGTTTTACAAATACCGTTAACAAAATCGCAAACACCGCTACGACTTCTGAAATTTGCACTTAAAATAACCTTTGAGGGGTCATTTTCACCGTCAAACAAAGGAAAAGCATTTTTATGTTTCAAAAAGTTATCAGGACTTGCATTTCTAAAGCCGTAAATACTTTGCTTTACGTCACCTACCAAGAATAGATGCTTGCCTGAGTCAGAAACGGCATGAAATAAAGAATCCTGAAGGTCGTTATTATCCTGATATTCGTCAACCAAAACCTCATCGTAAAGCTTGCAAACTTCACGCGATAACTCGGAAGGAACTAACCTTTCGCCGTCATCATTACACAAAAGTTTTAATGCCAACTGCTCAATGTGAGAAAAAGTAAAAATATTTTTTGACAGAAGTAAATTATAGTATTCTTCCGAATACTCGTTAACAAGTTTAACCAGCATACCTACTTGTGCAGCTGACTGTTTTAGAGACTCAACGGCAACAGTTTCCGGTCCAACCATATCTTCAGCAATACTTTTTATACGGTCTTTGCAGTTGTCCCTTACCCTTTTTACTTTTTCGAAAATATCCTGGTTATCCCATTTTTTTGCAATAGGCAAACTCGGTGTAGAGTATGAATTAGACATATCATAAAGACTGTCCCAATCCTTATTTTCTGCACACGATTTCATTGTAGTCAGATAATCAATAGCAGAACTAAAACTTTCGGTAATTTTAGCACATACAGTAAGGTCAGCGGTTTCGAGCATAATCATATTAAACTGCTCAATTACCGATGATATTTTCGTTAATGCATTATTAAATATAATATCAGCAAAGCAATTTTTCTTTAAATCGGTATTAGTATAATTTTCAACTGCCATTTTTAACCAAGCGTTCGGTCGTGACATACATAAACAGAAATCATATATATCTTTAATAGCGTTGTGTAATCCGATGTCACTACTGTAAATATTAAAGCTTTCACACAAATCTTTAAAATCTTTACTAGGGTTTGCAAAATGCTTTGCGAGAACGGTTTTTAAGGCTTTTTCACTTAAATACGAAGTATCAGCAGAAGTAGCAACCGAAAAATCGGGTGAAATACCCAAAATACCGAAATGTTTACGAACAAGGTCGATACAAAAAGAGTCAATTGTGTAAATTTTAGCGTTTTTGAGAAGAAGTTTTTGCTTTAAAATATATGTGTTATTGGGATTTTCTTTGGCTTTTAAATCAAGCTCCTTGCCAATTCTTACACGCATTTCAAGAGCTGATGCATTTGTAAAAGTAACAATAAGAAGACGGTCAATAGTTGCAGGGTCATGAGGGTCGCAAACGCGTTCGATAACACGCTTACTTAATACTGCCGTTTTGCCCGAGCCGGCTGCGGCATAAACAAGAATTGTACCCTTGCCGTAAATGGCATTCTTTTGTTCGTCTGTAAAATTAATTGCCATTTAAACTTTTCAACTCCTCTTCTATTATAGTTAATGCTTCACTGTTGTTGCACTTAATACCCTCTTTTTCATTTGCGTCGGGTGAAAGTCTGCACACTGCACGGTAATCACAGTATTTGCATTGAGTCTTATCACCGACCTTTAAAGGTTCAGGTGTTATTTCACCTCTCATAATTGAACTGCCGATTCTGCCTAACAACACTTCAAGGTATCTAAATAGCAGTTTAAATGCATTCTCCGAGACAATTGATTCAGTGCTATAAAATGTACTGCCATTAGGCCGTAAGCGTGCAGGAATGATTTTACCGTCAAGATTTTGCTCCATTTGTCGCAAGGTTTTCTCGTCATCCAATAATAAACCTGACATTTTAATATAATCACTCAAATTGTCTCTCGCTTGTTTTTTCGCCGGGAAATACAAAACACCTGCCGGTATGTCGGCTTTCAATAAATCCTTACCGTTTTTGATGCAGGAATATAGATAAAGCAGCATCTGCATATCTTGACCATTCAATATTTCAGAAAGTTTGAAACTGTCACCCTTTGAACCGGTTTTGTAGTCAACAACACGAACTTTACCGTCAGGCGTAGTATCAACACGGTCAATGTATCCTTTTAAAGTTACTCTGTTACCGCTATCAGTCATAACCTCAATACCAGAAATTGCCTCACCGTCACCGACGTTCAACTCACAGAATTTTGGCTTAAAATCGCTTTGCTCAAATTCACGGTTTAAAGAAACCGCGAGATAAGTAGCGGTATCTTTAACAAGACCGACCATATATTTAAATTTTTCATCCAAATCGTCAATGTTATCAACGGTCAACTCGATATACTTGTCGCAAAGTTGGGCGACTTCCACAGTTATATCATTTTCATCTAAACTGCCGATGTCACTTAAATGATTTTTAACAAATTGCTCCAAGCAGTAATGTACGATGTTACCTCTTGTAAGTGGGTCAAATTCAACTCTTTCGCGTTTAGAAACACCCAATCCGTATTTACAGAAATATAAGAATTTACATCCTGCAAAATCATTTGTTTTAGATGCGGAAAGTTTAATTTCATCTCCGTATAGTCCTAACGCGGATTCTTTAGAGATGCTGATTGGCTTACTTGAAATAAACCCATCAATTGCTTTAATTCTGTCACAAAAATTTTGGTCATCGAAAAAATACCCTTTTAAATTTTGTATAAAGTCACTTTCCTCGTTGTAATTCTCTGCAAGTTTACGGAAAGCAGCCTCTTTAGTTTCAATATTTCCCTCATAAAACCTGTTATTTACATTAACTGTATTAATATTTGAAAATGTACTAATGATTGTTTCAATTTCCATTGAAGGCTCTAAATTACCGCCTGATACAGAACTTTCAGAGAACGACAAATAAACCTTGTCGAATGACGAGGTTGTTGCTGAATAAAATAAGAATTTTTCGTCTAAACAGTCAGAAACTGAACGGTCGGCAATATTAAAACCGTTTGAAATAATAATATCGCGTTCAAATTGAGATAATAATCCGTCATCATTTAATGTGGCAGGAAATTCGTCTTGGTTTACACCGATAATAAACGCTATTTTTGGTCTGAAAGTCCTAATACGGTCAGCAGTTCCGTACATAACCTGGTCTTTTGTCTGAGGAATCTCACCAACCGTTTCAAAGGTAAGTACCGAGCTTAAAATTTCGAGAAATTCTTTGCCATTAATTTCTTTTTCACCTAAAGCCAACACTATTTTATCAAACGCTTTGATAATGGCATCATAGCCTGAAATTTGATATTCAGCCTCGGTTAAATTACCACTCAACTCTAAATTCGAAGTGAGTTTTCTTAAGTGTTCAAAAGTGTTACAGTCATCAAAAAACTTTAAAATTGATTTACAGATAGATTCTGCAGTGCCTGAAAGACCAAATTTTAAAGACTCAAGCGGCTTTATAACCTTTTTTCTGATTAAGTTTATTTCATTAGCTTCTAAAATCAGCTTCTCGGTCTCAAGGTCAGAAATATCAACAGATTTAAGTCCCTTAAAGCTCATATTCCAGTCGTTAATCCATTTATTTCCGTCAATATTCCAAGTATAAGCGTAGTTTTCGAGTTTTATAATGCTGTCTATATCCAAATCGCATAGACCGGTTTTAAGCATTTTGAGTATGTCTTCGGTGTTAAAACCGATAGCAGCCTTTATAGCTGACATAATGAATACCGATAAAGGCAATCCTGACACAGAAACACGTTTGTCCGTAAATATCGGTATGCCGTAAATATCGGCAGTTTCGCTAATGATGTGTTTGTATGAATCATTGCGTGAAATAATTACAAAATCGCGGTAACGGTACTTTTCTTCACGAACAAGTCGGCGTATTTCAGACATACAAAAATCAATTTCATTATAAACATTATTTGCTTTACAAACAGTAATGTTTTTAGCGTTAGTATCTTGTAATTCACGCGTTTTATCAGACAAAAGTAATTCCAAAGCTTCTAAATCATCAGAGTATTTACCGTTATTTGAAAGTAAAATAGGCTCGCGTACATTAATTAAATGAGATTTTGCAATATCAATTAATCGTGTACCTGTTTTTTTGATGTTTTTGAAAATATCAGTTTCATTATCGGGAATTAAACTGTCACAGCAAAGGGTTATGTATGTATCGTCAGAGCCTGCAATAATACGTTCTAAAAGTTTAAATTGAACCTCTGTAAAGCCTTTAAACTCATCAATAATAAATGTTTTATTTTTAAAATACAGGTTATCCTGCATAATATTTACAGTGCGTTCAATTAAATCAAGTGGGTCACAGAATTTTGAAGTAAGCAGTGCATTATAACCGGATAAAATTAAACTCAAATCATATAATTTGTTCGAAAAGTTGATGTTTTCAGTTGTTTTCGCAACTTCGTTCAAATCATCCGGGCTAATACCCGTTTGTTTTAATTCGGTGATTATACTCATAACCTCTTTTATAAACGCAGAGGAATTATAATATTTACCGTAAATTTTTAAGTTATCCTTAACAGAATTTAATGCTTGACCTATAAGTACAAAACGTGTGCCGTCATCAACATTTATACCTGAAAATCCACCGAGTTTTGACTGAATTTCTTCGCAAAGCCCGGTGAAGCTTAATATATTAATTTTGTTAAATACTTTACTACCCAAAGATTTGAGCAAATTTCGTTGACATTCAAACGAAAACTGTTCAGGAACAAGCATTATAACTTCCCTGCCGTCATTTACTAAACTATGTGCTAGTTCTTGACAGTATTGAGTTTTTCCGCTTTTTTTACGTCCCAAAATAAGTTCTAACATCCCAAAACTCCTATATTATCATTCTTAAAATTAATAATCCCAAAACACCCGGCATACCAAAAACAGCAGATGAACCCAAAGTCCATGCGTTAACTGAAATTGTTATGCCTGTAACCGAAGAAAGTAAATTCACTGCAGTAAAAGTGACTATACCTGACAATGCAGAAACTAATAAAGTTTTTATAATTTTTCCGTTTTTATATGAAAAATATAAAAGAAAAAGTAAATATAATACCAATATAATAATAAAGGATATTTTAATAAATTGCAAGGCTATTTCCCCTTTCTTATTATATATATTAATACGAAATATTTTTTATGCAAAAGAAAAAGCAGACCGTAACGGTCTGCTTTTAAAATCAATAAAATTATTAATTATTTTGCTGCAAGAGCGAATATATTTGCAACTACTGCAAGTACAAAAAAGGCAATTGCAATATATTTTGTCATACGGGAAAGTCTGGAATCCCAATCTCTTGCCTTGTTCTTAGAAAGAAAGGTATCAATACCGCCGGAAATGGCACCAACGCCACTGCGACGACCCTGCTGAAGAAGAACTACAGCAATAATAATTATAGAAGCAATTATCATTAAAATACCAACAATAATCTGTGCAATACCCATTTTTAAACTCCATTCTTCCGAACAAAATTCGGTTATACATAATCTCAAGTGCAGTAATTGTAACACAGTCCGACTAAAAATGCAAGCATTTTTTACATCGGATGAATTTTATTAGCTGAATCAGCGTTATCAGCATCAACTTTGTACTTTTTATTGGCTCTCTTTTCAAAGAAATCAACAGCAACCTTCGGGAACTGTGCGTAAGACAAAACGTCTTCATCCTGTTCCATCCATTTTGCACATTCTTTTTTAAGAGTTTCCAATTCCGGCTCTAACAAATCAGCAGGACGGCAGGTAATCGGCTCTTCATCACCAATGATTTTCTTTTGGAATTCGGGGTCTATCGGAATCGGAGTAGTACCGTACTCGCCTCTTACAACACCTTTAAATTCCTTAGTAACCATTTTATAGCGTTCACCCATAATTACGTTGTAAACAGCCTGTGTACCCACAATCTGTGACGACGGAGTAACAAGCGGAGGATAACCGCAATCAGCTCTAACCTTCGGCACTTCTTCTAAAACCTCAGTCAACTTGTCTTCTTTGCCTGCTTGCTTTAACTGTGACAAAAGGTTTGAAAGCATACCGCCCGGAACTTGATAAATCAAGGCTTTAGCGTCAGAAGCCAACATCTTAGGACTTAAAACACCGTCTGCAATGTACTTCTCACGAAGAGTGGTAACATATTTAGCAATATCGTCTAAAACCTCAAGGTCAAGTCCAGTATCAAATTCAGTACCTCTTAAAGCGGCAACCATAGATTCGGTCGCGGGGTGTGAAGTACCACCTGACAACGGTGACATAGCAGTATCGATAACATCAGCACCGGCTTCAATGGCTTTCAAAAGTACCATTGCACCAAGTCCTGAAGTTGAGTGAGAGTGAACCTGAACAGGAATCTTAACGCTTTCCTTGATAGCTTTTACAAGCTCATAAGTGGTATAAGGAGTAAGCAAAGCAGCCATATCCTTAATACAAAGCGAATCAGCACCAACACTTTCAAGCTGTTTAGCGTAGTTTACATAGTATTCAACGTCAAAAACAGGACCGGTTGTATAAGAAACAGTACCCTGAACATGAGCACCCTTTTCTTTTTTGGTAGCATTAATAGCAGTCTCAAGGTTTCTGATATCATTTAATGCATCGAAAATACGAATGATGTCAATACCGTTAGCAACCGATTTTTGAACCAAATATTCAACAACATCGTCAGCGTAGTGACGGTAACCCAACATATTTTGACCGCGGAAAAGCATCTGTAACTTTGTGTTAGGACACTTTTCTCTGATTAAACGAAGTCTCTCCCACGGGTCCTCATTAAGGAAACGAAGGCAAGAGTCATAAGTTGCACCGCCCCAGCACTCTAACGAGTGAAAACCGACTTTGTCAAGCTTTTCGAGCATGGGCAACATATCTTCGGTGGTCATACGTGTTGCAAGAAGTGACTGATGAGCGTCACGCAACACGGTTTCTGTAATACCTATTTTACGTACCATATCTAAAGGTACCTCATTTCCTTAAAAATTATTTAATGGTAACAAGTACCTTACCTGCATCAACAGAATCGCCGGTGTTAACGCAAACTGCGGTAACAGTACCGTCAACCGGTGCAGAAATTTCGTTTTCCATTTTCATTGCTTCAAGAACAACAACAGCGTCGCCTGCTTTAACAGCCTGACCGTTAGATACCAATACTTTAAGAATTGTGCCGGGCATAGGTGCCTCAACCGGAGTACCCTCGCCTGCTGCAGCAGCAGCCGGTGCAGGTGCAGGTTCAGCGGCAGGAGCCGGAGCAGCTACAGGAGCTGCAGCAACCGGTGCAGGTGCTGCGACGGGAGCGGGAGCGGCAACAACTACGGGAGCTGAAGCTACTGCTGCACCCTCTTCAACCTGAACATCATAAACTCTTCCATTTACGGTAATTTTAAAGTTTCTCATTATAATTTCCTCCTATTAATACGGCATGTTTGAATGTTTTTTATCTAATGTGTTTACACGTTTAGAAGCCATCATATCAAGTGCTTTAATAACACTTTCTGCGGCAGTTTCACGAGTAATAATATCATCAATCGCACCATTAACTGCTGCTTTAAAGGGAGAACCTTCGGTTAAAATATACTCTTTTTCCAAATCTTCTCTACTTTCCTCACCCAAGCGGTCAAGATACATAAACTGAACTGCGGTAGTGGGATTTAAAGCACAGATTTCAGCATCTGCAAATGCAAAACACAAATCAGCACTTGAACCCTTGCCTGCAAAGACTGTGAATGCGGCACCGTAGGCTTTACCTACAATAACGGTGATTTTTGCAGTAGTTGCTTCAGCATAAGCACCGGTTAAAGCTGCAACAGAACGGACAGAGCCAGAAAGCTCATCCTCTGCCTTACCCATAAATCCTTTAGAGTTGAGTAATGTGACAACCGGAATTGAAAATGCATCGCAAAGACGGATGAATCTTGTTATTTTAGCGGCACCTTTATCACAAAGATAACCGTCATTTTTATCTACATCAGTAGCAACAATACCGACAGCATTACCGGCAACTCTTGCGAAACCTACTTTAGCACAGCCGCCGAATGCCTTGTTAACCTCTAAGAAGCTATCAGCATCTACGATATTAGAAATGTCACTGTATACACCCTCACCGGTAATTGCGGCAGGAATATATTCAGCAGCGAGACTGACAGAAAGATTGTTTTCAGGCAAGAATGAAAGCAATTCTTTAACATTAGTTAAAGCTACATCATCATTTTCAGCAACAATTGAAACAGTACCGTTTTTAGAAGAAACTTCAGCAGTTCCAACTGTTTTTTCGCCGGTAATAGCGGCAGAGTTTACGCACAATTGGGCACCCTCTACCATAACGGTTAAGTCGGCCATATTAGCTAAAACAGCGGCAGAACCGATACATTTACCGGCTACAACTGAAATTTGCGGTACTACACCAGAAATTTTGCCTGCTGCGGCAATCAAATCACCGTAAGCGTTAAGAGCATCAACACCCTCTTCGGCAAAAGCACCTTTAGAATCAAAAATACCGACAATAGGTGCACCGTTCATAAGTGCCAACTCGTAAACTTTTTTGATTTTTGCTGATTGGCTTCTGCCCATAGCACCTGAAAGTACGGTAATATCCTGGGAATAAGCATAGCATCCGATACCGTTGACAGTACCGAAAGCAGTCACAACGCCGCAACCGGAATCACCATTCTTTTGAAATCTGTCAAGTTCGGTAAATGTTCCGTTATCGAAAAGAAGTTCTAAACGTTTATAAGCATCGGTATTACCTAGAGCGGCAACCTCTTTTTCTAAACGTGAAAGACCGTTTTCACAGTTCATCAAAATTCCTCCGTTCGTATTATTTAATTAATAAAATTGGTTAAATATAAGACTAATTACAATCAAGAAGTATTATATACTTAAATTTAACAAAAAACAAGCATTAATTTCAAGTTATGTCACAATTTTTACATGAAGAAAACAACTTGTCCACGTTAAGCTCTTTATTTTCACTGTTTTTAATAAATTTTAGTTTCGAAAATACATCACTGGGTGCATTTTCAGAGTAAAAAGCGGACATAATTCCGTTTTCTACGCCAACGTGTAGTGCTGAACGCAAAATACCGTCTACTAACATCAAATCATTTTTCGGTTCTAATGAGTGTAATAACAAGGAATTATCCAACATATCAAACAGACAAAAGCCTAATATATCTTCGCTGTCAGCACATACAACCGCCATTGAATTTTCATTCATTTTAACATTATTTTCAACGTACAGCTTTGCTAACTTGTCCTTTTCACGTAACGGATGTATTTCAATCATTTTGATTCTCCTTAGAGATACTGATGTTCATCAAGCGTTTTACTTCCTTTTCTGTCAGCTCACGCCATCTTCCTTGAGGCAACATACCAAGCTTGATTCCGGCAATCTCAACGCGTTTTAATCTGATAACGTCAAGTCCAACCGCCTCACAAAGCTTGCGAATTTCACGGTTTTTACCCTCGTATAAGGTAAAACGTAAAACAGTTCGGTCCTCGTGTTTTTCAATATAACCAATATCACAAGGCTGAGTAGTGTATTCCTCAAGTTTCATACCAACAGCCATTTTATCAATCTGCTCTTCAGTTGCTTTACCTTTAACAGTAACTCTATAAACCTTGGAAACGTGGCGTTTGGGGTGGGTTAAAATATTAGTAAATTCGCCGTCGTTTGTCATAAACAAAAGACCTTCGGAATTACGGTCAAGTCGACCGACAGGATAAAGACGTACACCTGCATCTGTTACTAAATCAGCAACACAACGTCTACCCTGTTCATCGCTCATTGTTGTAACAAAACCGCGAGGTTTGTGCAACATTACATACATTTTATCATCTTTATTTTGAATAGGTTTTCCGAAAACAGTAACCTTATCATGTACGGGGTCAACCTTATCGCCTAAAATCGCCTTACGTCCATTTATTTTCACTTTGCCTTGTTCAATTAACTCCTCGGCCTTACGACGCGAAGCTACTGAACACTGTGAAAGATATTTTTGTAATCTTAATTTTTCTACAGCCATGATAACTCCTAAATATAGTGTTTAAATATATTTTTAAAATTCACCTTAAATTTTTGTTTAAAGGTTAGTTTTATCTCTTTTATATCGGTTGAATTAACCGTAATAATATCACTTGAATGTATTATTTTTTCTTTATAATAATAACTAATTCTACCTACCGTTTGACCGGCATTTACTGGTGCATAAACAAACGGTAAAATTGTAAATTCAGCCGAAATCTTATTTTTAGATATTTCAGTACATCCGCACATAAAACGCTCTGTAGAAACAGTTACATTATCCGAAAGTCCACCCACAACAGGTATAGAATTAATCGGTAAATTATATGTAACGTCATATCGGCTTAAACAACTTAATCCGTACTCCAAAAGATATTCGTGGTCATCCCAATCATTTGGTGCATTCAGCGTCACAGCAATCACTCGGCAACCGTCTTTCTGGGCTGCGGAAACCAAGCAACGACCTGATTTTTTGGTAAAACCGGTCTTTACACCGATACAGTGTTCATAAGTTTTCAACAACTTATTATGGTTATTTAACGTACGTTGATATGGTGGATTGCCGTAGGTAACAGTAATACTCGACTTTGACATAATATCGCAAAGTACATCGTTTTTAAGAGCGTAAGCCGCAAGTAAAGCCATATCGAAAGCTGTTGAGTAATGCTCATCATCATCTAAACCTGAGGGAGTGACGAAATGAGTATTCTCCATACCGATTTCTTTAGCCTTTTTGTTCATTAAATCGGAAAATTTTTTAATTGAGCCGGCAACCGATATTGCCGCAGTATTTGCCGCATCATTTCCTGACGGTAACATCATACCTACCATTAGTTCATAATATGAAACAATGTCACCCGGTAAAAGTCCCATTGAAGAACCTTCAACTGTAACCATCTCTTCGGTTGTGACAACTTCTTTTTCGGGAGTGTTTTGTTCAGCTAAAATCAATGCAGTCATAATCTTGGTTGTGCTTGCCATTGAAAGCTTTTTATGAATGTTATCCCCTGCTAACACCTCAAGGGTGTCAGCGTTAATTAAAACATAGCCTGATGCATTTACAGTATAACACTCAACATCTGTAATAAAAGCACCAAAACAAAACATCGCTGACAACAAAACCGAAACAATTTTTAAATACGGTTTCATACTTTGTACCTCCGCTTTTTATTCTTAAAAAATAATATGGCGAAGGTACTGAAATTAAAACTTATTATTTTGTTTCTTCAGGTTTGTCCTTTTTAAATAGTTCTGAAATTTTGTTAACAACATCAGGAACGGCAGAAATTGCTTTTTCAATAGGAGTTTCAACTGCAGTTGCGTTTATAACCTTAACTTCACTGCCCTTTATAACAAGGAAACATACTGGGCTAACAGTAGCGCCGGCACCGCCGCCACCACCAAACATTTTACTGTTAGTAGCTTTAGAGGGAAACTCAGAGCCGCCTGAAGCCAAACCGAAACTAAATTTTGAGATAGGAATAATTGTAATATCTCCAACATTGATTTGATTGCCGATAATGGTATCCGAATCAACCACAGTGCGGAGCTTGTCCATTGTAACGTCCAATAAATTACTGATATTTGTTTCTGCCATTTTTATATCCCCTTTTTATTTGTAATAGCGTTTTCATTATTATTTAAAATTTGTTTAACTTTTTTCTTTACCAATGTTAACAGTACACCTAATACCGCGGATAAAATATGAATAAGTCTTAATTTCACCTTGAAATCAATTTCAATTTTAGGTTTATCACTGCAAAAATCGCTCTGTACGAGCATTTTTGTTTTACCGGTATTCCATTTCATTAATTCCTGCAAACCACGTAAAAGTGTAAAAGCGACGCCTGATACCTCACCATATTCTATAGCAGTCTTGCACGGGTCGTCTGAAGCCACAGTTATTACACAATTGAACTTACTCAAATGAATATGTTTGACCGCTTTTTTTGATTTTATTAAAATAACTTTAACAATTCCAGCAAGTTCACGGATTGTAGCAATAAGACCGTTTTTGTCAATCATCTCGCGGATTTTGTTAGGTTTTTTAATATCATTTTCGGAAGTTTTACGCTTTCTGCTTTTACTTTCGGGAATTAATGTTTTACGGTAAAACAGGTATCGAAACTTTATATTTACACTTTCATTAACAGAGCCTATAACTGTCACACTGCAAAACAACAGTAAAACTATTAAGCCTAAAATACCGCCGATTATATAAAGAGCAATCAACTAAATATCCTCCGATTGTTTATCTTCAGCTATAGTATCAACCTCAGCACTAATATTCTTGGCTAATTCCAAAACTTCAGCAGAAAGCATTTTAAGTTGTCCGTTTGCATCTTCAACAGTTTCATCACTCGGCACATCAGGAAGCTCGTCCAAATTCTTCAAGCCAAAGCAACGCAAAAAGTTTGCAGTTGTACCGTATAAAAGCGGTCTGCCGGGCAATTCAAGTCTGCCCTTTTCTTCTAAAAGGCCTTTTTCAACAAGGGTTGAAACAACACCTGAGCAGTCAACACCGCGGACTTGTTCAACATAAGCCTTAGTTACGGGTTGATTGTATGCTATAACCGCTAAAACCTCTAAAGCAGCTTGAGATAAAGGTGCTTTTCTTCTTAAATCAAGTACCGCACGGATGTTTTCAGCATATTCCTTACGTGTACAAAGCTGATAGGAAAAATCAAGTCTTACCAGCTTGATTGCACTGCCTGATTCGTCAAGTTTATCTGACAGCATATCCATAATACTTTCAACAGTTTCATTGTCAATCTCAAATATTTCAGAGAATTTTTCTATTTCAACCGGCTCACCTGCTGCAAAAAGTATTGCTTCAAAAGCCGGAATCATTTCTTTTACTGTCATTTCTTGTTCCCCCTAACCATAGTAATTTCCATATCATCGCCCTCACCGTCCAAATGAACACGGTTAGCTTTACAAAGTTCCAAAACCGCTAAAAAGGTTGCAACTAACTCCGAACGGCTTTGAGCAGTGCTGAAAAGACCACTCATTTTTTTCTTGCCACCACGCATCAAATTCTTCATAACAAAGACGATTTTTGAAGAAACTGAAACAATCTTGCGAGCAACAATTTTACTGAAAACGGTTGTGGGAGGTGGAAGTTTCCTCTGACCCCTACCAATTGCGGCAATATATGCTGAAAGTACCAATTCTTTTTCGTGAACGTTTTGATAGGTTTTATCAAACTCAACCTTTTCGGGAACTTTGATGAATGTATCAAATTCACCAGTCATAGTGCCTAAAAGTTTGGCAGCCCGCCTGCAACGCTCATATTCCATAAGTTCTTCGGTGAGTTCTTCTTTTAACTGTTCAGCCTCGTCATGTTTAGGCAAAAGACTTACAGTTTTAAGATAAATCAAACGCGATGCCATTTCGATAAACTCACTTGCAACATCCATATCCTGCAACTGCATAGTACGGATGTACTCAACATACTGGTCAACAAGAACTGTCAGCTGAATATCGTTAATATTAAGTTTGTTTTTTGAAATCAGATACAAAAGAAGGTCTAGTGGGCCTTCAAAAACCTCAAGTTTATATTCGAGAGTAGTCATAATTCACCCTTAAATAAATAATTCAAATGGTAGTGAAGCTATTTTCATGAACAATGCATATACATAGCCGACAACATTGCTTAACGCTCTTGAACCCGAGCCGGCAAATAGTAAAAACAGTAAACCGAAATATAGATAACGCTCATATTGCATTATTTTCCAATAAATTCTGTCAGGCAAAATAGCAAACAGTATTTTTGAACCGTCAAGTGGAGGCACAGGGATGAGATTGAAAATTGCTAATGAAATGCTGATTATAATGATATAGTTGATTATCATCAAGAACGTTATAAATACGTAATAAGCAAACTCGTTACCCATCCAACCAAATCCGTCATTAACAATAAAAACAAAACTCAAACCGCAGTAAATAAAAGAAAAAATAAGTGCGAAAATCAGGTTAGAAATAGGTCCTGCAAGAGCAGTTAAAGCCATACCGCGTTTTTCATTTTTGAAATAACGTGAATCAACCTGAACGGGTTTAGCCCAACCGAAACCGACCAAAAATATCATAACCGCACCGATATAATCAATATGCTTCATTGGGTTAAGTGACATTCTACCCTGCCACCTTGGAGTTGGGTCGCCCAATTTTTCGGCAACAAAACCGTGAGCATACTCGTGTATTGGCATAGCAAAGAATATGACTATTGCCGATGATATAATGCAAGCGATAATTTCAAAAATACTGCCACGGTTTAAAATAACTTCTAAAATACCCATTTTAACCTCCAAATTAATTGTTATCAAATAATTATACACTAAAAAACATTAAAATACAATAAAACAAAATAAATAATTAAATAAATAAGATTACAGAAGTCAAACACAAGACGGCTGAAGAGATATATGCAAAATATTCAAATAATTTATTGCATTTTCTAATCCTTGGTAAGCTTAAACCAATATAAACAACGCCTATAAAGAAAAGCGGTACAACATAGCGGAAATCCATAGAACATCCAAACGGATATTTAACATTAAAGTAGATAAAAAACGCCAACTGAATAATGTAAAAAGGTAATACCGGTAGAATGTTTCTAATTGAAGTCTTGCTACAAATTAAAGCGACTAAAGACATCAATGAAAGTAAAATCAGTACAAGGTTAGCTAGAACCGTAAAAATAGCAACACCGGTTATTCCAAAATTATATTCACCAAAAAGCGAATTTCTTAAAAGATAATTCCAAAGATTGTATTCAGTCCAAACATCAACGTAAACTCCGGTAGAACTAGTTGAAAATGGTAGAATAATTCGCTCAAAAATGCTTATATCACCGTTATAAAGCGGATTTGTTATAGGAATCGGTGCTACATAACCCAATGGCTGCTGAAACAAGATAAAATTTCTTATAGGTTGCCACAGACCTAACGGCAACAGTAAAGCAGCGAAGACTAACGCGTGCAACAAAACAGTACCGAACTTTAGGTTTTTATTAATAAGAAATTTTATAATAACTGATATGGCGGCTGCAACTGCAAACAATGCTGCTGAAACCTTGGTCATCATAGCTAAACCGGTAAACAACCCGCAAAACAAAGCAAATTTTACAGATGGTGCTTTATACCATTTTACAAGGTAAAGTGTCGCGGCTAAAACAAGGGTTATCATTAAAATATCGTTGTTGATACTTCCCGCTAATATGAACATACCAGGAAAAAACGCCAAAATCAGACTACAAAGCACCAATACTTTACCTTTAATACCGAGTTCACTGCATATCTTGACACCTAAAAGCATTGAAATTGATGAATAAAAAACTGTAAGAAGTTGTATGTTTTCAAAGCTTCTTTCAACTGTAAAACCGAAAACGCTACCAAACCAAACCACTACAGCGGACAAAAAATGGTGAAGTGGCGGATGACTAAATTGCCACTCATTACTGTTTGGTAATTTAAAATTTTTAAAAATATAGTAAATATAAGACAAATGACCCGAACTGTTGAGTGACTCAACATCGTGTTGGTTTTGCCAATACCCAATTTTGATTGCATATCCTAATCTAAAAGCAAATCCACAAACCGCAATTAAACAAATCAAGGTTTTGGTATTTAGTAAATCATTTTTATATAGAAAAAACCCTGTAACACTTGAGCAAATCAGTAATGTGCAGGTCAATATTTCAGAAAATTCTAAATTATACTCACCCGTCTGGTCATAAAAGCCGAAAATGAGCAGAAGAATGAATCCAAAAACAAACGGTAAAAAATATTCAATTTTAAATTTTAACTGAACATTTAATTTACCATTCATAATATTTCTCCTACTTTATTTTTCTTGCCTCAATATAATATCTTTTATCGGCAGCGTGACCCATTGAGAAGGTCTTTCTCGGTAACGAGCCGTCTTCACGAACTGCCGGAAAAAGTTCGTCTTTTTGCATACCGTTGAAGATAAAACCTAAATTATGTTCATCTTTACACAGCGAACGAACAACATCCTCACCGTGAATATAATCAATTTTAATGTTGTTTTCTTTAATGTATTCATCAAGCCAAGCCTGAAGTGTACCAACCGGTAACTTTGATGTTGGTTTAACCGATACTGTAACCTCTTCAGCACCGTAGACACAAGTGAATTTATGTGCATCTGCACCAGTGTAATGGTGATTTTCGTCACCTAAATCAGTAACAAATTTTTCAATAACAAATTTAGGCTCAACGTTAAACAAAACTCTGTATATCGGTTCAAACTGAATTGATTCATCGTGAATATTCACAACCTCAACCAATGCAGATTTTGAAAGCTCATTATTATTAATCAAGCTGCACTCTTTAGCAGTTGCCAATGAATGGTTACCGTCACCGACAGCAAACATCATTTTATCATTATCGTTTTCATATAAAGAGTTTACCGCCGTACCCACGTTTTTAATATCCTCTTGGGTTAAAAACCAACCGGTAATATGGCCGCCACCCTGCATTAAATCAAAGTCATAGGCTACTTCTAAACTGTTCTTTTTTGCCATCAACGGTTCGATTACAGTCTTATTTGGGTCATCACACAAAAGTAAAACATGCGGTAGTTCTAATGATGCATCTTTTCTAATTTTAACTCTCGGCGGAATGCGTTCAACAACCGTCTGTTCGGTAGCACGGATAAGTGCCTTACTTCCCTTTCGGTAATCATAATCCGACAACTCGATTGCACCGACAATACCGTGACGTACGGTGCCGTCACTTTGAGTACGTTCAACATATATCATTGAGTTTTTATGCTCTTCGAATACACCTGACTCTAAATATTTTTGCATATTTGCATTAATTTCAGCAATTCTTTGTTCAGTATCGCCGTCTTCCAAATAAAATTCAGGCAAAGTAATACGCAACGTTGACGGTGCATCACCTACCGTTTCTTCAACAGATTTCCAATAGTGTGCTTCTGAAGTAAACTGGTCACAGGCAACAACTGCCCACTTTTCAAAGCCCTCTTTCGGCAATAAAATATCGGCTGATTTAAACTTAATTTCACTCATATTTTCCAACACTCCATAATAGTTACGATTTATTAAAGACGTATTCAATTAATTATACTAATTATTTAATTAAAAGTCAATTAAAACAACTGTAATTTTAGTATTGAAATGCCGTGTAAAATGGTATATAATTACAGCCGTAAATAATATTTTCTTTTAAATTTCAATTTATAGAGGTTTTAATATGAGAAAGACGAAAATCGTTTGCACAATAGGTCCTGCCTGCAGTGATGAAAAAACATTAACTGCAATGTGCAAAGCCGGTATGAATGTTGCCCGTCTTAACTTTTCACACGGCACACACGAACAACATCAAGAAAAAATAGATTTATTAAAAAAGGTGCGTAAAGAGTTAAACTTGCCTATTGCACTCTTACTCGATACAAAAGGTCCTGAATACCGCATTAAAACATTTAAAAATGGAAAAGTGTTTTTAAATGACGGTGACGAGTTTATTTTTACCACTCAGGACATTATTGGAGATAATACACGTGTCGCTGTCACTTATGAAGGCTTGGCACATGACCTAAATGCCGGAGATAAAATCTTACTTAACAACGGCCTCTTAATTTTTGAAGTAATAAAAACTACAGATACCGATGTGATAACAAAAATAGTTGTTGGCGGTGAATTATCTGACCGTAAATCTATGAGCTTCCCCAACAAAGTTTTAAAGCAGGTATATTTAAGCAAACAAGACAAGAGTGATATTCTTTTCGGCGTACAAAATGGGATAGATTTTATTGCTTGTTCATTTGTATCCTGCCGTCAGGATTTAATTGATATTAAAAATTACCTAAAAGAAATTGGTGCGAGTGATATTGACCTGATTGCAAAAATCGAAAATCAGTCTGGTGTTGATAATATCGAAGAAATTTGTACTGAATGCTCCGGTATCATGATTGGCCGCGGTGATATGGGAGTTGAAATTCCGTTTGAAGAATTACCTGGTATTCAAAAACGTATTATTACAAAATGCCGCCTTTTAGGTAAACGAGTTATTACCGCAACCGAAATGTTAGAATCAATGATTCATAATCCCCGCCCCACCCGTGCCGAAATTTCCGACGTTGCAAACGCCGTTTACGATGGTACAAGTGCAATTATGCTTTCGGGAGAAACCGCCGCCGGAAAATATCCCGTACAATGCGTTGAAACAATGGCGCGGATTGCCGAAACCACTGAAAATAATATTCATTATTCAAAACGTTTCAGAAATACTGATTTTAGAATTCAGAATACAATTGACGCTATTTCTCATGCGACCTGCGGTATGGCAATTGATATTGAAGCAAAAACAATTGCTGTTTGCTCAATTTCAGGTATTACCGCACGTATGGTTTCCCGTTTCCGTTCCCCTGTTGATATTTTAGGTGCAACCACAAACGAGCGTACATGGTACAAGCTTGCAATGTCTTGGGGTGTAACTCCCGTTATGTGTGAGCATTTTGATTCGACAGATGTTCTGTTTTACACCGCAAAGAATAAAGCTATTGAAACATTCGGCTTACAACCGGGTGACAAGATTGTGCTTACCGGAGGTATGACCAACGGCGTTTCAGGAAACACAAATATTATTAAAATTGAAACTGTTTAATTTAACATCATTGCATAAAAAAAGCACCGCAAACGCGGTGCTTTAATTTTTCTATTATCTTGTAACAATCTCGCATGGAATGTTGAAAATCTTTGCGACTTTCAAGATTGTATCAATATGTCTGCCGCAAGCGGCTGCCATATGGTGAGTAGGACCTGCCTCACTCCAACGGTTGCAGAATTCTCTTGCACCGCAAGTAAATCGTGTACGCATATTAGTGTCACCGAATGTGAAGATAGGACCTTCCTCGTTAACACCCTCTGCAACAACAAATTTGAAGTTTCCGTCCTTATCCTGAGTAATAGCAAGATATGTAATCTCGCCAACCGGCGGATAGAACTGTGTCAAATAACCGCCACCAGTCTTGCCGTGGAATACCGGAACAATCTTCATTGTCGGCTTCTTGGCGGTTGAAATATCAGCATCACCTGAACCGGAGTGACCGATAATGCAGATATCCTCATTAAAATCAATTGAATACATTTCGGAAAGCTGACCGGTACCCGAAATTGTCTTAAGAATGCTCATTGCCATTGCAACCTTCATATCGCCTTCAACAGCACAAGCAGTTCCCTGTTTGATTAACATTGAGAACGCGGGAATAAGCATAGAGTCAAGCACTCCAGCTTTACCTGTAGCATAACCGTCATAGTGAGAAGCAACGAAGCCTAACTGCTCATCCTTAACCCACTGCTCAAATGCAACAACATATTTTGCCATTTCCCAAACGGTTTCAACAGTAGCACCGCCCTCAATATCAAATGTATTAAGGATATCCTCGGCTTTAGCACGGATAGCTGCCTCATCGTCAATATTATCGGCAATAGCCCACATTTTTTCCCAGTCAAATTGCTTGGTGTAAAGGAACATTCTGTTATAAAGGTTGGTTTCGTCAATATACAAATCCATCATACCGGGGTACGGTCTGCCAATTTGAGCAATATTGGTATCTCTGAAACGTCTGCGAACCTGTGCAGCACGGCACCAATCCTCAATTTCAGCGGCTACATACGGGTCTCCACCCTCTACAACACCGGTAATAACAGCGTGACGCTTGCCGGCACGCTCAAGGTCAGCAACAGCCTCACCGACAGCACCGCAAGCATACAACTCGCCAAGCCATTTAGGAATATCGGTATTAGAATAATCAGGAGCCTTCAACTTCTGAACATTTACGATTACAACCGGTACATCAAGGTCACGGATTGCAGGCAAAACGTTGTAAGAAGTAGCGTATGTAAGCATCTGTAAAAATACTAAATCAACGTCAGCGGCACGGAACTTGTCACCTGCTGCCATAGACTGCTCTTTAGTTGTAACTAAACCGCCGTCAATAATTTCAACTGTGTCCGGCAATGTTTTCTTAAATGCTTCATACTGAGCCTCAAATTCCGGCACTAATGACGGAAACTGCGGTAAATAAGCACCGAGAGCGATAGAAAACACACCGATTCTTGCTTTTGTATTTACTAACATATTCGTAAACCTCCATAAAATGAAAATTTTTACAAAAATATCTTAACACATAATAATTTTAAAAGCAAGAGATAAAATGATAAATTTACAACAAATAAATAATGCATAATATCTAATAAATTTTTATTTCTTTAAAATTTCTCAAAGCCAACCAACATACCGCCTTTTTCTGCATAGTAGCTACAAAGACCTAAGCATGTGTGTATCGCTACATCGACTTTAGGGAGTTTTTCGTTAATTAAACGCGCCAATTCTTTAGCCGCGTTTTCGTTATAGCAATGAGCAATTCGCACCTTACCATGAGATAAACCTGACTTAACCAAATTATTGTAAAGAGCAGTTATAGACTTTGATTCGCCACGACACTTGTCAGTAGGCTCAAGCGTTCCTTCATTACTTGCCTTACCTACAATACGAATACCTAACACACCTGCGATTTTTGCAACAGTCGGTGATACTCTGCCATTAGCTGCAAAATTTTTCAAAGATTCTAAAATAAATACAAGACCTGTTTTTTGCTTATATTCTTCTATCTTTTCACAGATTTCTTCAAAGGATAAATTCTGCTCAATATATTCCTCTAATTTTTCTACAATCAACACGAGTTCAGGTCCTGCAGATAAAGAGTCAATTACACAAACACGCTTATTATACTTTTCTTCATACATTTCTTTTGCAATACATGCTGCATTATAACTCCCTGAGAGCCCGCTTGTAATCGTTACGCAATAAACCTCATCTGCATCGTCAAAAGCATTCATCCAATCCAAAGGATTCGGGCAGGATGTTTTTGATTTGTCTTTATAGGAGTCAAACCATTTTACCATACCCTCCACATCCAAATTTGCATCGTCCACAAATTCGCGTTCATTAGTAATGATTTTAAGAGGAACTGATGCAAAAGAAACATTACTTAATTCCAGAAGATTTGCGGACGAATCCGCAACAATTTTAATTTTTCTCATAAATGATGAACCTGCCTTTCTGTCTCGCCCAATAGAGTAGCATTTAATCATTCAGTTGTCCATCTACCTTTCTAAAACGTCACTCTCTAGATAGTAGAGTCCAATTCTACTGATATTATTTGTGATAAATAGCGCCGGAATTTATAAAGTTACAAGATATACTGTTTTTTTACGGTAGAAGCCCTTACGAAACTCAGGTTGACAACATAACGAAAAAGAGAGACACCAAAAAGTGTCTCTCTTATATTGGCTGAGGAATAGGGATTTTTACGGTGCTGCCGCATCTATCGCCTCGCTACCGCTCGTTGCCCACGTCGGCGAAAACAGTCCACCGGACTGTTTTCTTCCGAAAGCCTAAAGGCTTTCTCCCTCCTTGTTCGAATCCCTAGAATTGCTTAATGAAATAAAATAAAAGCACATCCTTGCGGACGTGCTTTTATTTTATTTGGCTGAGGAATAGGGATTCGAACCCCAACAAGCAGAGTCAGAGTCTGTCGTGCTTCCGTTACACTATTCCTCAACGGCAATGACTATTATAACCTAATTTTTCTAAAAGTCAAGAACTTTTTTTAAAAAATTTGATATTTAAAATCAAACAATCTAATTAGTTATAAAATCACAACAAGTACCATTATTACTCTTGCTATTTTTTGCAAAACATAATATTGTAAACAATTAATTTATATAGTGTAAATATTGTGTAATTAATTACTTTTTTTGTCATATGTTGTTGATTTTGTAAACAATATATGCTATAATATGAGAACTAATATATAGTATGTGTTAACTTTTGTGATTTTATTGAGGAGATAGTGCAAAATGAACATTCCTTTTTCTCCACCTGATATAACAGATGTTGAAATTAATGAAGTTGTTGAGGTATTGCGTTCCGGTTGGATTACCACCGGACCCAAAGTAAAACTTCTTGAAAAAAAATTAGCCGAATTTGTTGGTACAGAGAAATGTGTCTGCTTAAGTTCACAAACTGCCTGTGCCGAATTGGCTTTGAGGCTTTTAGGAATTGGCCCCGGTGACGAGGTTATTACAAGTGCATATACCTACACTGCATCTGCTTCAATAGTTTGTCATGTTGGTGCAAAGTTGGTTTTAATCGATACTGCTCCCGATAGCTTCGAGATGGATTATCAACAGCTTGAAAACGCTATTAATGAAAACACAAAAGCAATTATACCTATTGATATAGGCGGTATACCCTGCGATTATGAAAGAATTTACGATGTAGTAAAACGTAAAGCAAATTTGTTTAAACCTAACAATGATTTGCAAAAGGCTATCGGCAGAATTGCTGTTATGGCTGATACTGCTCATTCTCTTGGTGCTATACGTTACGGCAAACGCACAGGAAGTATTGCAGATTTTTCATCCTTTTCTTTCCATGCAGTAAAGAATTTAACAACTGCCGAAGGCGGTGCTGTAACCTGGAACAATATTCCGGGATTCGATAATGAAGAAATCTATCATAGATTCCAATTATTGAGTTTGCACGGCCAATCAAAAGATGCGTTAACTAAATCAAAGCTTGGCTCTTGGGAATATGATATTATCGGTACACATTATAAGTTTAATATGACCGATATTATGGGTGCTTTAGGTTTGGGCCAATTAAGCAGATATGAAAATATGCTCAAAAGACGCTGTGAAATTGCCGAAAAATATGAAAATGCCTTCAAAGCAGCAGGAATTTACACACTCCCCCATTTTAGCGATAAATATACATCCTGCTATCATCTTTATATTACACGTGTGCCTAATATAAACGCTGAACAGCGTAACGAAATTATTATTAAAATGGCTGAAAAAGGCATTTCGTGCAATGTACATTACAAGCCTTTACCCATGCACACCGCATACAAGAATTTAGGTTTTGATATTAATAATTATCCTAATTCTTATAAATTCTTTGAAAATGAAATCACACTCCCCTTGCACACACTTCTTACAGACGAACAGGTTGACTATGTTATTGATACCTACATTGCGATAGTCGGTGAGTATATAAAATGATGTTAAAAAAATGGGACAACCTCCCTGAATGTTTTAAAAATGATGCCGTGAGAAAGTATTATGATTCACTTAAAGAAAAGCAATTCTCTCTTTTCTTTAAACGTGTTTTTGATATTGTTCTTTCGGCACTTATGCTTATAATATTATGTCCGGTTTTTATCGTGTTGGCGATTATTATTAAATTGGATTCCAAGGGTCCTGTATTTTATCGCCAAACCCGTGTTACTACCTACGGAAAAGAATTTAAAATTTTTAAATTCAGAACAATGGTTCAAAATGCAGATAGATTAGGGACACAAGTCACCGTCAGCAACGATGCAAGAATAACCAAAGTTGGTGCGTTTTTAAGAAAATGCCGTTTAGACGAGATAAGTCAATTAATTGATGTGTTTAGAGGCACTATGACATTTGTTGGTGTACGTCCCGAAGTTCCAAAATATGTTGAACATTATACCGATGAAATGTTAGCAACCTTACTACTTCCTGCCGGTATAACCTCTAAAACAAGTATTTACTACAAAGATGAGAACGAACTTCTTGATTCAGCTGAAGACGCTGACAGTACTTACATCAACGAAATTTTGCCGGCTAAAATGAGGTATAATTTTGATGGATTACTTGAATTTGGCTTTTTTAAAGACATAAAAATTATGTTTATGACAGTTGCAGCTATGTTGGGCAAAGAATACACAGAATAAATTAATTTTAGAAAGGGAAAATCAATATGCCATCACAATCAACCAGAACACGATTTAATATTATGGTAATTCTTGCTGTACTGGATGCAATATTTATTTGCGGCTCATTCTTTATTGCACTTTGGCTTAGACATGATTTAAATTTGTCTGCCATCCCTGTAATATATCTTGAAACTTACTTTAATACAATACCGTTTTGGTTTTTAGCATGTTTTATTACATTTATTTTACTTAAATTGTACCGTAATATTTTAAGCTTTGCCGACCAGGATGATTTGTTCAGAATATTTGCCGCTTACGGAATTCTGGCTGTAGTCGGTGCAATTTCAGTTATAATTTTTGATTATAACATGCCCCGTTCTTATTACATTTTAGGTTGGACTTTCAGCTTAATCTCTACTGTAGTAATAAGATTTTCAAAAAGAATATATTTAGGAATATCACATTTATTTGTGAAAAGTTCGGATAAAGCAACAGCCGAGAGAATTATGGTTATCGGTGCCGGATACGCAGGCAGAATGTTAATCAGAGAGTATCACGAAAGTGACAAACTCAACGCAAAGGTCGTTTGCTTTATTGACGATAATCCTGAGAAAAAAGGATGTATTTTAGGCGGTGTACCTATTGTTGGGGGTCGCGACTGTATAACTCAAGCAGCAAATAAGTACAGTGTTGATAAAATTATATATGCAATTCCCAGTGCTTCGGGAAAAACGAGGAAGCAAATTCTTGATATTTGCTGTGAAACAGGATGCAAAGTTGAAATAGTACCCGGAATTTATCAATTGGTTAACGGACAAGTTAGTGCAAACAAATTAAGAAAGGTTCAAATTCAGGACCTTTTAGGAAGAGATGCCATACAGGTAAATCTTGAAGAAATCTATAAATACATTTCAAATAAGACGGTTATGGTTACCGGCGGTGGCGGTTCTATCGGTAGTGAGTTATGCCGCCAAATTGCTTTGAGTAATCCTAAAACATTAATTATATTTGATATTTACGAAAACAACGCTTATGAAATCCAACAAGAGCTTAAAAAGAAGTATCCTGAGCTTAATTTAGTTGTACTTATTGGTTCTGTGCGTAATACCGCACGTCTTGATAAGGTTTTGGGCAAATACAAACCTGATATCGTTTTCCACGCTGCAGCTCATAAACACGTCCCGTTGATGGAAGACAGCCCGAATGAGGCAATCAAGAATAATGTTTTCGGCACATACAAGATGGCTAAAGCAGCTGTTCAGCACGGTGTTAAGAAATTTGTATTAATTTCTACCGATAAGGCTGTAAATCCCACAAATATTATGGGTGCTTCCAAACGTCTTTGTGAAATGGTTGTTCAAATGATGAACCGCGAATCTAAAAACACAGAATTTGTCGCAGTTCGTTTTGGTAACGTTTTAGGCAGTAACGGCAGTGTTATTCCCCTGTTTGAAAAACAAATTGCCGAGGGCGGCCCGGTTACCGTTACACATCCTAATATCACTCGTTTCTTTATGACAATTCCTGAAGCAGTTTCTTTAGTTCTGCAGGCAGGATACTATGCTAAAGGCGGAGAAATCTATGTTCTTGATATGGGACAGCCTGTAAAGATTGCTGATATGGCACGTAATCTTATTCGCCTTTCAGGACTTGAACCTGATTACGATATTAAAATTAAGTTTACAGGATTGCGTCCGGGCGAAAAACTGTATGAAGAGCTTTTAATGGATGAAGAAGGCTTACAAGAGACTGAAAATAAACTCATTCATATCGGCAAACCAATCGAAATGGATGATGAGTTGTTTAAAAAACAACTTGACCGTCTTGAAGAAGCATACAAGAATGAAGTTGAGGATATGAAGGATATAGTTGCTGAAATTGTCCCAACCTATAAGCGAACTAACAATTAAATTAACATAAAAAAAGAGCATTCAATCTGAATGCTCTTTTTTTTATATTCAAATTTGTCTTATATTAATAGCATAAATGCTGTTAAAATCATCAAAAATCCAAAATTAAACGCACTAAACATTCCAACATAATAAAGGGACTTTGATGGATTGTGAGAAGTATATTCTCTAAATGTGATTAACGATGCCAACGAAGCAATTAAGGTGCCTACACCGCCGATATTTACACCAACTAACAAACTCGGATAATCAGTAGTAAATTGTGACAACAAAATTGACGAAGGTACGTTGCTAATTACCTGGCAAGAAAGCACACTGAATATAAGTGTATTTTTCTCTAAAAGATACGAGAAGAAGTTCTGGACAATATCAATTCTAGCCATATTTCCTGCAAAAATAAAAAAGAACACAAAGGTTAAAAGCAGCGGATAATCGACCTTCTTTAAAGCGTCCCTATCAACAACAAACAATACCGGAGGAATAATAATCAAACCTAAATAGTACGGAATTCCGCGAAACACAATTGCAATTGCAAAAAAGAATAACGATAAATATAATATGGCTTTTTTTAAGTTAAACGCAGTCGGAGTATCCTTAATTTCAACCGGTTCCGGTTTAATAAAAAAGCAACACAAAGTAATCAGCAAAACAGATACTAAAAAAGGAAGTAACATTATACTCATAAACTCAAAATTCGGAATATTGAATTTTGTGTAAAGATACAAGTTTTGCGGATTACCAAACGGTGTTAGCATGCCACCCAAATTAGCGGCAATGTTTTGCATAATAAAGGTAAAAGCCATATATTTTTCTTTACCGCCTGTTGAAAGAACAAAATAACCCAGCGGTAAAAATGTAAGCAACGCCATATCATTTGCAATTAACATTGAACCAATGAAAGTAATATAAACAAGTGCTAAAATGCACATTCTGATATTTTTAAAACATTTCACAATTTTTCTGGCTAAGATATAGAAAAAACTAATATTTTTTAACGCACATACAACAGCCAAAACGCAAAAAAGACATGTGAGCGTTTTAATATCAAAATAGCCTAAATATTTTTTATCTATTGGAACAAAAAAGCAAGTGACCAAAGCTGCAGCAAATGCAACACACATGACAACATTATTCTTAATAAAAGATAAAATAAAATCTATCGTGTTGGCTTTTGCTTTCTTTACTGCAATCACTTAAAGTCACTCCTTTCTCTAAAATACCCTATATTTTAATGCTTTTTATCAATAGCTAAATTTCTGAAATAAAGAATTATATCGGTTGCTACCATTACAGTGTTTATAATATAGAAAAACAGTACATACCATTTAAAATTTCCTGCAATCAGCTTTGCGGTAATACCGAAAATATAACCTGTAAAAATAAGAATCAAAAACAACAGACTTTTACCCTTAGCTGTTCTTGATTTAATTGATTTAATAACGTTCATAGGCCACGATGCACCAAAAAGAACAATCATTAAAATTTCACATATTTCAGCCATAAAAACACCCGTAATTCTAAAATATAACATTTTAAAAACCCACCCTAATGGGTAGGTTTTTAATTGGCGCGCTGAGAGGGACTCGAACCCCCGGCCTACTGCTTAGAAGGCAGTTGCTCTATCCAGCTGAGCTATCAGCGCAAAATATTCATAAAAAACGCCCATAAACCGAAGACTATTGCCAACGGCCGGGCATTTTTGGAGCGGGTGATGGGAATCGAACCCACATAACCAGCTTGGAAGGCTGGAATTCTACCACTGAACTACACCCGCATCTTTGTGACGCAGTATATATTACCACAAACTGCGTCACACGTCAAGAGAAATTTTACAAATTTTAATATTTTATAAGGAAAATTTTAATTCCGGTATCTCGTTGCAGGTAACTTCAATAGATTTATAGTTAAACTCGGGATTATCTATCATTGCTGCAATTATTTTATCTTCTATTTCCTTACGAACCATCTTACGAAGCTCTCTTGCACCTGATTTTCCGTCACACTTTTCCGCAAAGTAACTGCAAACCATGCCATCATAGCTAAACTCAATGTTTCGCTCGGCTAATAAAGGCTTCAACTCGTCAAGGATGAGTGCAGAAATCTTCTCAAGTGATTCTTTAGATAACGGTGAAAAAGCGATTATATCGTCTACCCTGCCCAAAAATTCAGGACGTAGGAAGTCCTTAAGTGCTTTTAATGCTTTATCTTTTGATGCTTCAGCTTGAGTTTTATTAAAACCTAATAAAGTACCGTTGTTGTCACTGCCAGCATTAGAGGTCATAACCAAAACTGTGTTCTCAAAGTTTACAGTTCTGCCTTGAGAATCAGTAATTCTGCCGTCATCCAAAATTTGTAACAAGATATTTAATATATCGGGATGAGCCTTCTCGATTTCATCGAACAAAATAACGGAATAAGGTTTACGGCGTACTTTTTCGGTCAACTGCCCTGCCTCATCATAGCCAACATACCCCGGAGGTGCGCCGATAAGTTTGGATACTGCGTGCTTTTCCATAAACTCCGACATATCGAGTCTGATTAAAGCGTCAGGTGTGTTAAACAGTTCTTTTGCCAAAACCTTTACAAGTTCGGTTTTACCAACACCTGTAGGTCCTACTAATATAAATGATGCAGGACGGCGGTGACTTGTTATCTGTACACTTGAACGTCTGACACCCAAAACAAAAGCCTCAACAGCTTCATCCTGACCGATAATATGCTGCTTTATATTGTTTTCCAAACTCGACAGTTTTTCAAGGTTATTCTGTTTAACTTTAGCGGCAGGCACACCTGTCCAAAGCTCGATTACTCTTGCTAAATCATCAGTAGTAACCTTATTTTTGTTGGCTTTTGGTTTGACTTTTTCTAAAGTTTCTCTGCTTTTTTCAAGTTCAAATTTAACTGTTGCAATTCGCTCGTAATCGGGATTTTCAACATCTGTTTCAAGTTCTGCCAACTCTTGAGTCAAACTTGCAACTTTTTTATCAGCTAAAACCATTTCGTCTATAGCTTTATTTCTTAAACAAGCACAAGCACAAGCCTCGTCAAGCAAATCTATGGCTTTATCAGGCAAAAATCGGTCATTAATATATCTTTCGGAAAGGTTAACAGCACCTCGAATAATTTCGTCAGTAATTTTAACGTTATGATAACCCTCATAATATCCGCGAATACCCGAAAGCATTTTTATAGCATCATCAATAGAAGGTTCTTCAACCGTAACAGGCTGAAAACGGCGTTCTAAAGCCGCATCTTTTTCAATGTGCTTACGGTATTCCTTAAAGGTTGTAGCGCCTATAACCTGTATTTCTCCGCGTGACAAAGCAGGTTTAAGAATGTTACCTGCACTCATCGAGCCCTCAGAGTCACCCGCACCGACTAAATTATGCACTTCGTCAATAAAAAGAATGATATTTCCTTCTGCTTTAACCTCGTCAATCAAACCTTTGATACGGCTTTCAAACTGACCGCGGAACTGCGTTCCTGCAACCAAACCGGTAAGGTCAAGAAGCATAATTTCTTTATCTAATAGCTTTGCAGGTGCGTCTTTGTTAGCAATTTTTAACGCAAGACCTTCTGCTATAGCAGTTTTACCAACACCGGGTTCACCGATAAGGCAAGGATTGTTTTTTGTACGGCGAGAAAGAATTTGAATAACGCGATAAAGCTCAGCATCGCGACCGATAATTACATCTAATTCGCCGTTTCGAGCTTTTGCGGTTAGGTCGGTACAAAACTGTGATAAAAATTTACGTTTTTTGGCCTTTTTATCCTTCTTTTTATCTTTAGGTTGTGACTCTGCACCTTCGGTTTCGGAATTTTGGCTGTTAGCCTTATTCATATTACCAAAAATTCCGTTTAAAAACGGAAAAGTCTGTGCACCGCCTAATGAAAAAGCGTCGTCATCATCAGTATCCAAACCATCCATTTCAGGACCCATAAGACCCATAAACTGTTCGCTCATTTCTTCGATTTCATCATCTGAAATATTCATATTTTTGAGCATATCGTTTATAGGTTGGATACCCATATCTTTAGCACAAACAAGACAAAGACCGCCTGCCTCGCCTACTTTTTCTCCATTTTGCCCCATACCTTGAATAAACACAACAGCAGGGCGTTTTTTACACTTGTAACAAAGTTTCATAAGGACTCCTTAAGGTAACGAAAAAATTATTTTACAATTCCTGAAATCAAATTAAAAATTTTAGTATCTTCAACGATTTCGCTATTAATTCCAGCAAAACCGTCCGGTTGAACTTTCAAAACAATTATTACCACATAACAAATTATTGATGCAATAATTAATCCTTTTAAAAAACCGATTACACCGCCAACTAACTTATTAGCAGCACCGATAACAGGAAGTTTTGCAACGATATTTAATATTCTGCCCAACCAACCGATAAGTACCTTGAAAATAATGAAAAGAATTATAAACAGAATAACCTGAATAACACTGATTACCAAAGGCTTGGCAATAGAATTGCTAACTATTTCGGCTACACCGCCGGCAAGATTGCCGTTTTCTTTAAGGCCTGATTCAAGTTCCTCGGAGATATTAATGCCCATTTTCTCCCCGATTTCGAAAATCTCTTCAGGCAAAGCATCAATGGTAGATGAAATATCTGCACCGACACTATCCTCAACTGCTTCAAAAACAGTATCGTATATTGCATTACCTACAAATTTATCATAAATAAAAGAAGAACCGATTTTTGAGATTGTAATTGCTAAAACTAATGCAACAATAATGCCTACTAAACTAACTATTTCCTTAACAGCACCGCGTTTTATACCAATAAATACGCAAAGTGCAACGATTAAAATAATTGCTAAATCTAAAATAACAGACATAATGAACTCCCTTTTATTTTATTTTGTTTTATTTTATTTTATTTTACTTTAATTAGTTTTGAATTATCAGAAACAAGCACATTACCATTGCTTGATAATCCTACAAAGGTTCCCTTGTACTCACAAGATATACTGCTTTTTAAATTACCTTTTAAATCGTAAATATAACATTCGGTCGGTGATAAAACAGCAACAAAATCTTCGGTAATAGCAACATCAGTAACAGCTGCATTAAACTGGAAAGTAGAAGTCACCTTTCCGTCTTGGTCTAAAACGGCAACAGTGTTAATTTGTTCATTATCCTCACGTCCGAAGACGAAACACGAATTACCGTCAAAATCAAAATCATAGCATCTGATTGTACCGTTTACTCCTAAATCTGTTTGACCGCCATCCCACTTAATTGAATAAGCACGGTCAAAACCGTTGGCAAAAATGTAGTCACCGTAGTTTGATATTGATGAAACTATATCATTAAATGAATATTTATCCTTAGGCGTTGCACTCTTAAAATCAAGTATGTAAACGAATGATTCGAAGCTTCCTGCATTGGAATTAAGCAAGCAAAGTGCGATATTTTTACCGTTATCGGATACTGCAACATCGGTAATATAATAATTTGCGGAATTCCAAGTAAACAGCAGTTCATTGTTTTTATCGTACACAAAAACAGAATTTTTATAAACCTCAGAAGAAGTTACTACTGCATAACTGCCGTTACGACCGATATCGGCAGTTATAATTGTGTTTTCAAATTCAGCAGTATGAAGTTCGTTGGAATAGTTAAATATTGAAATGTTATAACGCTCACGGTCGAAAAGTAAAAATCTTGCTTCGGAAACCTCTAATTGAGGGTTGGACATACCGTGCGACACCGCCTGCAAAAGTTTACCGTTTATATTGTAAACTTCAAAATAAGTGTCATTAGTCAGTGTAATTATATCGTTATGGCATCCAAAATATTCGGGGTTAGAGGAATAAACGCTTACCGGGAAATCACCTTTACCCGAAGCGGCATATTCGTTTTGAATATATTCTATCAAACCGGTAGGTGTAAGCCAACTTATAATTAAAACAGTTAAGATAACGGCTGCGGCAATCGATAAAGCGATAATTCTTATCTTTTTACGTCTTTTTCGGGTGCCTTTTACAACCTCTAATCCGGATTTTTGTTCATCAACTGAAATATCACGCTTACTATTAACTTTTTTTGATTTTGAATTAGACTTTTTTCTAAAACCTAATATCTTAATTCTTCTTTTCTTTCTTTCAGTACCCATTTTTAATCCTTTTCAGCATAATGTACTTTATCTAAATATAGTCCGTGAGGTCTTGCAGTAGGTCCTGCTTTTTCGCGGTCACCAGAAGCAATAATTTTAGGCAAATCTTCAATATCAATTTTACCGTCATTAACCTCTAAAAGAGTACCGACGATAATTCTAACCATATTGTAAAGGAAACCATTTGCGGTAATGCTGATAATTACGTCATCACCAACACGTTTTACAAAACAATCACTAACCGTTCTAACTGTATCGACAACTGATGAACCGACCGAACAAAACCCTTTAAAATCATATGTACCAACAAAGCATTTTGCAGCTTTGTCTAAAAGTTTTTCATCAATATGACGGCCTACATTCAAGTAATACTTATACTTAAACGGGTCTAAAATTGAACTATTATGGATTTTATAAATATAAGTCTTACCCAAACTCGAATACCTGGCGTGAAAATCATCCTCAACAATTTTACAATCAGTTGCTACAATATCATTAGGCAACCGCATATTTAACGCAAAAGGAATCTTGTTATCAGGTATTGTAGTCTCACTATCAAAATGCAGACAAAACATATTTGCATGAACACCCGAGTCAGTACGACTGCATCCTGTTACACACAAATTATTCTCACCTGTTAAATCAATAAGTGCCTTTTGTACTGTACTTTGAACAGAAACGGCATTAGGTTGCACCTGCCAACCACAGTAATTACTGCCGTCATATTTAATTGTCAGTAAATGTCTTGGCATAATGCACCCTCCTTATACTTCAAATAAACGGAATTAAACTTAAAATTAAGCCGTAAAAAATATTGATTAAAATAATCCCTGCAAACACAGTGATAAGCACAATTGCCGCAGTTAAATCAACACTTCTATAATGCATCAAACGGTATTTAGTACGCCCCTCACCACCGTTATAGCAACGGCACTCCATAGCCTCGGCAAGCTCATATGCACGACGTACCGAAGAAATTAGCAGTGGAATCAATATCGGTAACAAAGCCTTAACCCGTTTTAAAATATTACCGCTATCAAGGTTAGCACCTCTCGCCTTTTGTGCATTCATAATTTTTTCGGTTTCTTCAATTAATGTCGGAATAAACCTTAAAGCAATGGTCATTGTCATTGCCATAGTATGCACAGCATTTCCTAAACCGATTAACTTTAAAGGCTTTAAAAGACTTTCAATTGCACCGGTTAACGACGTCGGAGAGGTCGAATAGCTTAATACCGCACTTGACAGTATCAAAAGAATAATTCTGACCGCCATAAACACTGCTCGGTAAATTCCGCCGGTTGTAACTGTAAAAATCCACCAATCAATTAAAATCACTCCGCCATTTGTATAAAAAACGTTAAGCAATGCAGTAATTATGATTATCGGCAAAATAGCCTTGAGATTTTTAAGGTACATTTTAAGCGGAATTTTTGAAACAAAAATACAGATAAGCAGTAAAACCGCTAAAACACTTAATGACAAAAAGTTGTTAGCCACAAAAACAAAAACTATAAACGCGATAAGGCTTAAAAGTTTCGTTCTCGGGTCTAAATTATGCAAAAACGAATTAGTATCAACAAACTGACCGAAGGTAATATCAGACATCATAATTTATTACCTCCCTTTAAAGAAACAATAGCATCACGTAAATCATTAACAGTAAAAATGTTTTTAGGGATATTAAGCCCTCTTTTATTTAACTCTACAGCGATTTTTGTGACTTCAGGGATATCCAAACCAATTTCAGATAAACGTTCAGCATTCTCAAAAACCGAAGCAACAGTGTCAAACATTTCGATTTTGCCCTTGTTCATCACAAGCAACTTGTCGGCTGTTTTTGCCATATCCTCCATACTGTGTGAAACAATAATAACTGCAGCATTAGTTTGGTCGCGATATTCTTTAATACGGGACAAAATCATATCTCTGCCTTTAGGGTCTAATCCCGCAGTCGGCTCATCCAAAACAAGTACATCGGGTCGCATTGCGATAATTCCTGCAATAGCCACCCTGCGTTTTTCACCACCCGACAAATCAAAAGGAGATTTTTCCAAAAGTTCATCTGTCAATCCAACTAAATTTGCGGCATAACTAACTCTTTCGTTAATTTCAGATTCACTTAAACCCATATTAGTAGGGCCGTATGCTATATCCTTAAAGGCAGTTTCCTCAAACAACTGATATTCAGGATATTGGAATACCAATCCAACTCTAAACCTTACTTCACGTAATGATTTAAATTCTGTATGAATATTTTTACCGTCAAGTAAAATCTCACCGCTTTCAGGCTTAATCAAACCGTTCAACTGCTGAACAATTGTCGATTTTCCAGAACCAGTATGACCGATTAAACCGATAATTTCTCCACGGCTTACCGAAAAGGAAACATCATTTACAGCGTGGGTTACAAATGGTGTACCCTGCCCGTAGGTAAAAATTAGATTTTTTGCTTCAATAATAGGCATTATTTTTCCTCCGAAAAATACGTGGTCACTGCCTTTACGCATTCGTCAACCGAAAGTACGTTTTCAAGGTCAATGCCGCATTTTTTGAGTTGAACCGAAAGTTCGGTCGGTTGCGGAACATCAAGTCCCGCATTTCTTAAAGTATTAATATGGGTAAAAACCTCTCGCGGTTCACCGTCAAGCACGATTTCACCCTTATCCATAACAATCGCCCGGTCGGCTAAAGCCGCCTCATTCATATAGTGAGTTATCAAAATAACAGTGATGTTTTTCTCTTTGCAAAGTTTCAGAATGACATCCATAACCTCTTTGCGACCTCTTGGGTCAAGCATTGCGGTAGGTTCATCAAAAACAATACATTTAGGTTCCATTGCGATAATACCGGCAATTGCAACCCTCTGTTTTTGTCCACCTGAAAGCTTATGAGGTGCACTTTTCTTAAAGTCGCTCATTCCAACGGCATCTAACGCTTCATCAACACGTTTTACCATTTCTGCGTGAGGAATTCCAAGATTTTCAAGACCAAAAGCGACATCCTCGTCAACGACGGTTGCAACCAACTGGTTATCGGGATTTTGAAAAACCATACCAACAGTACGTTTTACCTCAATAGATTTTTCTTCATCTGCAGTGTCCATACCTTTAACCAAAACCTTGCCGGATTGCGGTAATAAAAGACCGTTCAAGAGTTTTGCCAAAGTCGATTTACCGGAACCGTTATGTCCTAAAACCGCAGTAAACTGACCCTTCTTAAACTCAACAGAAAAATTTTTTAAAACACCAACCGATTGCTCTTCATTTTCATATTCAAATGTAATATTTTGAACATCAATTATAGTTTCCAAGTTAAAATTCCCTCTTATTTAGCAGTCCACACAGTTGTATTTCCACAAGGTAAAGCAATATCACGCTCGGTAATTCTTAAACCAATTTCAGTAGTTGTCACTTCACCTTTACGCTTTCCTACAACAATATTTTTAACCATATAATTTAAAATTGTCGGTGAAATTCCGCCCGAATATGAATTTAGCAAGAAAAATACCGCATCATCACTCAAAATTTGAGCAGATAAATTGAGCAATTCCTGAAGTTGTTGCTCTATTTTCCAAACTTCACCGTTAGGACCTCTGCCATAAGACGGCGGGTCCATAACAATTCCGTCATATTTATTCCCTCTGCGAATTTCACGTGCAATAAACTTCAAACAGTCGTCAACCAACCATCGAACAGGTCTGTCACCGACACCGGAAGCGTTAGCATTCTCTTTTGCCCACTGCACCATTCCTTTAGATGCATCAACATGAGTAACCGAAGCACCTGATTTAAGGCATGCCACAGTTGCACCGCCTGTATATGCAAACAAATTAAGCACCTTTAATGGTCTTCCTGCTGATTTGATGCACTCACTCATCAAATCCCAGTTAACAGCCTGTTCAGGGAAAAGTCCTGTGTGCTTAAAATCCATCGGTTTTAAACGGAAGGTTAAATCGCGAAAATTAACACTCCAAACTTTTGGTACGGTTTTTAGGTTTTCCCAATATCCGCCACCGCTATTCGAACGGTGGTACTTTGCATGAGCATTCTTCCATAAAGGGTTTTTTCTGTCACCGTGCCACATAACCTGTGGGTCGGGACGAATTAAAATTATATCCTTCCAACGCTCCAAACGTTCACCGTCAGAGGCATCAATTAATTCAAAATCACTAAAATCAGTAACTACTCTCATCGTATTTCCTTACTATTCAAACTTCATTTGGTCACAGCATTCTGCATTACCGTGAGGTAATCCTAAATGCTCATAAGCTAAATTTGTTACACATCTTCCGCGTGTTGTACGGGACAAAAATCCAATTTGCATTAAATACGGCTCGTAAACCTCTTCAATGGTGATACTTTCATCACCTAAAGCCGCTGCCAATGTATCAAGACCTACCGGACCGCCCGAATATGTTTTAATAATGGTTGTAAGCAATCGGCGGTCAAAATCGTCAAGCCCTAACTCGTCAATTTCAAACCGAGACAATGCATTACTTGCAATTTCGTCTGTAATATACCCGTCATACTCAACCTGAGCAATATCACGTACACGCTTTAATAAACGGTTAGCAATACGCGGTGTACCTCTTGAACGGGATGCAATTTCCAAAGCACCGTCCTTGTCGATACCGATATTTAAAATCCCTGCAGAGCGAGATACTATATCAGCTAACTGTTCAGGTGTATATAAATCAAGACGCAAATGAAGTCCAAATCTTGCTCTTAACGGTGCAGTCAACTGACCTGAACGGGTTGTTGCACCAATCAGCGTAAACTTCGGCAAATCAAGTCTAATTGAACGTGCTGACGGACCTTTACCGATAATAATATCCAGAGCAAAGTCCTCCATAGCAGAATACAAAACTTCCTCAATACTGCGGGATAAACGGTGAATTTCATCAATAAACAGCACGTCACCCTCATTAAGGTTGGTAAGTAACGCTGCAAGGTCACCCTGCTTTTCAATTGCAGGACCTGAGGTAACCCGAATATTAACACCCATTTCGTTTGCAATAATATTAGCTAACGTTGTTTTACCAAGTCCCGGAGGTCCGTAAAGTAAGCAATGCTCTAACGACTCACCGCGAAGTTTTGCCGCTTTTATAGCTATGTTCAAATTTTCTTTAACCCTATCCTGACCGATATATTCTGTCAGCATTTTAGGACGAAGCGAAGTATCTATTTCATTGTCAACCGGACTGTATTCCGGTGCTACTATTCGGCTTTCGTAATCAAATTCAGGCATTTTTACACCTCTTAAAATTTAGTTGAGAGCAAACGTAATGCTTGCTTTAAAATTTCCTCAGTAGGTTTACTTAAATCGCATTTAGCAACGGTTGCTGCCGCTTCTGTGTGACTGTAACCGAACTGTACCAAAGCAGCGATTGCATCCTTCGGTGAAGAACCGTCTGAAATTTCTGTTTGTGCTGACGAGGTAGTTCCAATATCACTAGAAATTCCGCTTGCGAGCTTGTCCTTAAGTTCAAGTACAATTCTTTGTGCTAATTTTAAACCGACACCGCTTGCTTTTGTCAATGTTTTTGCATCTCCTGACGCTATTGCCAATGATAAACTGTCGGCAGTAAAATCGGATAAGATTGCAATACCAATTTTAGGACCTACACCGTTGACCGAGGTAATGAGTTTGAAAAGTTCCAATTCCTTTGTGTCAGAAAAACCGTAAAGGTCAACTGCGTCCTCTTTAACGTTCATATATGTGTAAACAAATGCAGGTTTACCTTTTTGCGGTAAAGACGAAAGTGTTTTAGTTGATGCTAAAAACTTATAACCGACACCGCCACACTCAATAACACCGCAAAGGTGGTCGGAATAAATCAAAATACCGTTTAAAGAATAAATCATACAAATTACCTCAAATTCAAGTTTAATCGACCTAATTGTGAGCCTGCCGAATGTGCGTGGCAAACTGCTAATGCCAAAGCATCGGCGGTATCATCAGGCTTCGGTACTGCTTTTAACCCCAAAAGCATTTTAGTCATTTCCATTATTTGTTTTTTCTCGGCTTTACCGTAACCAGTAACCGCAGACTTAACCTGCAAAGGAGTATATTCAAAAACAGGAACATTACTTCTTTCTGCCGAAAGTACAATAACACCTCTTGCTTGAGCAACATCAATTGCGGTTGTGGTATTGGTGTTAAAGAAAAGTTTTTCAATCGACATAGCGTCAATTTTATAAGTGTTAAAAATTCGTATCATTTCGTTAAAAATTATATCCAAGCGTTTTACAAAAGGCATACCGGCAGGAGTCGTAATTGCACCGTAAGTAACAGTTGTAAACTTGTTACCCTCATATTTCACAACGCCGTAACCGACAATTGCATAACCCGGGTCAATCCCCAAAATATACACGAATTTCACTTCCTTTAAAATACAATACTACACCACAATAATTCATCATAGAATTATAGCATAATATTATTAAAATATCAATACTTTTACCGCTATTTAGCTAGCAAAATTCACGAAAGTTAATATTAAGTTTTAAGAATTGTTTTTAAGTTAGAATTTATGCAGAAAAAGGAAGAAAAGAAAGTATTTTCTGTAAATTTATAAGAAAAATGGTGTTTAGCCGAGAAATTTGAAGAAATTTCAGGAAATTTGATAGTATTTTACTAAAAACCATTGACATTTTATTAAAAAAAAATTAATATTACATCAATGCGTTTTTGCATCTGTGTTGAATTGAGTTGAGTCGATTTTTGAGCCGTAGTTCCATAAATCTTATTTCAAGATGATGAGAACTATGAAAAACCCTTTGCGAGGGCTTAAAACAATAGACTTGACGGGTATCTCGCACTGATTTTTATACCTATTACCGCAAAGGGGGATGCTTAAATGAGCGAAAATATTATTGAATTAAAAAATATCCGTATGTCTTATGACTCTAATGTTGTTCTTGACGGTGTTGACCTGACTATCAAGAACGGTGAGTTTGTCACATTCCTTGGCCCTTCAGGCTGTGGGAAGACAACCACTCTCCGTATCATTGCAGGATTTGAGTCTCAGACAGACGGAGATGTTTTTTTTGAGGGAGAAAACATAAACGCAGTACCACCTCACAAAAGAAACATTAACACAATTTTTCAGCGTTACGCACTGTTCCCGCATTTGAATGTCTACGATAACGTTGCATTTGGACTTAAGGTTAAAAATGTACCAAAATCGGAAATACATAGCAAGGTTATCGAAATGCTCGAAATGGTCAACCTTAAAGGTCTTGAAAGACGTAAAATCGACACTCTTTCAGGCGGTCAGCAACAGCGTGTAGCCATTGCACGTGCTATTATAAATCATCCGAAGGTTTTACTTTTGGATGAGCCTTTGTCTGCGCTCGATTTGAAGTTAAGAAAAGATATGCAGGTTGAATTGAAAAATCTTCAAAAGCGTACCGGTATTACATTTATTTTTGTTACCCACGACCAAGAAGAAGCTTTGTCTATGTCTGATACCGTTGTTGTTATGGATAAGGGTAGAATTCAGCAAATCGGCTCCCCTGCCGATATTTACAATGAGCCTGAAAACGCCTTTGTAGCTGACTTTATCGGTGAAAGTAACATTATTGACGGTATTATGAAAAAGGACTTTTTAGTTGAAATCAACCGCAAGCAGTTCACCTGTCTTGACTCTGGCTTCGATAAGAATGAAGAGGTTGACGTTGTTATCCGTCCCGAAGATGTTGACATTGTACCGCCTGTGAACGGTATGTTAGAAGGTCAGGTTACTTCTGTTACATTTTTAGGTGTCCATTATGAGATTATCGTTGATATTAATAATTTCAAATGGATGATTCAGACCACTGACAAGCATGAAGTCGGTGAAACTGTCGGTCTTTATATTGAGCCTGATGCTATTCACATTATGAAAAAATCTGAATATTCAGGTACATTCGGTGATTACAGCTCCTACAGTGAAGAGCTTGACGAGATGAACGAGGAAGCCGCTGAGGCAGCCGAAGCTCAAGCTTTGGAGGAAGCCGCAGATGAATAAAAATAAAAGGGGTCAAATTGTACTGAATGCGCCCTACCTTTTATGGTCGGTATTGTTTATAATTGTGCCGTTGATTTTTGTCGTATATTATGCTTTTACAACGGCTGACGGTCAGTTTACATTCCAAAACATAACAACTTTTTTCACTTCCCGTGACTATATGTATGTATTTTGGATGTCAATGCTTTATGCCTTGATTGCAACGGTTATTTGTTTGGTTTTGTCATATCCTTTTGCATACTGTATGTCAAAAACCAACGCATCTGTACAAGGTATGTTAATGCTACTCGTTATGTTACCCATGCTTATGAATTTAGTTGTGCGTACATACTCTTGGCGTCAGATTTTGGAAAGAACGGGCATTTTAAACACACTTTTAGAGAGTCTTGGACTGCCTGCTGTCACCTTTTTAGGCTCAGCGGGAACGGTCATTTTCGGTATGGTATATAACTACTTACCCTTTATGATTTTGCCTATTTACTCAAGCATTTCAAAGGTTGATAAGTCATTATTAGAGGCTTCGAGCGACCTTGGTTGCAATGTTTTTGGCACAATCAAAAGAGTTATTCTACCATTAAGTATCCCCGGCGTTCTTTCGGGAATTACTATGGTTTTTGTTCCTTGTGTAAGTACGTTTTACATCTCGCGTATTTTTTCCGAGGGCAGAATTGTAATGATTGGCGATATTATTGAGGAAAAGTTTTACCGTTCCGGTGCACCTGATTACAACATCGGTGCAACTATTTCACTTGTTTTAATGCTGATTATTGTTATAAGCCTTGCTGTTGTTAATCGCTTCTCGGATAATGACGACGAAAATACATCGGGAGGTATTGTAATATGAGAATATTAAGAAGTGTTTTTATTGCTTTAATACTTATTTTACTGTACGCACCGATGATTGTTATGCTGGTATTTTCGTTCAATTCCGGCACAGGTACTGCAGTATTTGAAGGCTTTTCACTGCGTTGGTACAAGGAGTTGTTCCTGTACGGCGGAGATATGCTCGGTGCTTTGCGTAACACACTTATTTTAGCACTGCTATCTTCAGTTATATCCACCCTTTTAGGCACTGTTGCCGCAGTCGGCATAAGCAAAATGAAAAAGCAGTGGACTAAAAGCACTACAATGTCAATCACCAATATTCCTATGATGAACCCTGAGGTTGTCACAGGTATTTCAATGATGCTGATGTTTGTATTTATCGGCAGAATCTTGAATCTCGTTAATTCAGTAAACTTTTTTACTATTTTAATCGCTCATATAACATTCGGTCTGCCTTATGTAATTTTGAATGTTTTACCAAGATTGAGTTCTACCGATAAGCACTTAACCGAGGCTGCTATGGATTTAGGCTGTACACCTGCAAAGGCTTTTTTCAAAGCCGTCCTCCCCTCCATCACACCCGGTATTATTGTTGGATTCATTATGGCTTTTACAATGTCACTTGACGATTTTGTTATCAGTTATTTCACAAACGGCACATATCAAACTCTGCCTTTGTTGATTTATTCAATGACAAGAAAACCAATGAAACCCGATGTATATGCACTTGAAAGTATTATGTTTATTATTATTTTAATACTTATGATATTACTTAACATCGTTCAGTCCGACGATAAAAAGAAAGGACGGAAAGCCGGCAGATGAAAAAATATGTATGTATAATAATTGCTTGTTTGTTAATTGTCGGTCTTTTTGTAATGTCAGGTTTCGGCAACTCAAACACTGAAGTTGAGGTAGAAAACCCCGAATATTATGCTAAAATGGCTGAAAAACTCAAAGGTACAACCCTTAATGTATTTAACTGGGGTGAATATATTTCTGACGGTAGTGAGGGTGCATTGGATGTTATCGGTGCATTTGAAAAATTAACCGGAATTGCTGTAAATTACACCACCTTCGACAGTAACGAAGCGATGTACGGTAAAATGCAAAGCGAGTCGGTTGGTTATGATATCATTATCCCGTCAGACTATATGATTGACCGTATGAGGTCCGAAAACCGTTTAAAAGAGATTGATTTTTCTAAAATCCCCAACTTTAAATACATTGACGAAAAGTACAAAAACGCTTATTATGACCCCGAAAACAAATTCACTGTGCCGTACAGCGTCGGTATGGTTGGACTTATTTACAACGAAACTGTT
>JAZRQE010000046.1:0-10676 GCA_045649545.1 Acutalibacteraceae bacterium | reverse complement strand
TACCGGAATTACAACGTGAGGCTTTGCACATTTAATTGCAGGAGCTTTACGTTCAGTTGCCTCATAATTAAAGGTCTCTAATTTGCCATGCTTCTGCTCAATATTGCAGGGGAACACCGGCTCTAACTTATCTTCATAAATCTTTAAAAGGTCGGCAATTTTTAAACTATCCTCACCCATTGTGATACTGCCGTCGGCAGTGGTTTCACCAAGCAAGGTACAGCAACCGCAGTTACAATCACACTCGCCAATCAATTCAACAATAAACGAGCCGTAGTTATAAGCGAAAATCTCATCCAAAGTAACACCGTCGGCATATTTGAAGCCAATATCGTTACCGAACGACATTTTCATAATACCCTCTGCAATACCGCCGCCAATCGGAGTCCAAACGGCAACCGCCTTTTTAAAGGAAATAAGGTTATAAACCTTATCGTAAATTTTAATCAGGGACTCTGCTACCGGTAAGCCGTTTTTATCGTATTCCGGTTTTACCAAGTAAACCTTATGTCCTGCCTCTTTAAACTCGGGCGAAACAACATCTTTTACATCACCTACTGTTACAGCAAACGAGCAAAGTGTCGGAGGAACGTCTAAATCCTCAAATGTACCGCTCATAGAGTCCTTACCGCCAATCGAGGCAATGCCTAACTCTTTTTGCGCTTTAAAAGCACCGAGCAATGCCGACAACGGCTTGCCCCAACGCTTGCCGTCGGTATTAGGACGCTCAAAGTACTCTTGGAAAGTAAGGTAAACTTCATTGAACGAAGCACCGGCGGAAATCAACTTGGAAACCGACTCCACAACTGCCAAGTATGCACCGTGATAAGGTGATTTTTCCATTACAAACGGGTTGTAACCCCAAGCCATAAACGAGCAGGTATCGGTATGCTTTTTCTCAACAGAAACCTTATTAACCATACACTGTGACGGTGTCTGCTGATTTTTACCGCCAAACGGCATCATAACAGTGCCGGCACCAATGGTAGAGTCAAATCTTTCAGAAAGACCACGCTTTGAGCAGATATTAAGGTCACCTGCTAAATCGGTCATACCCTTTTTAAAGCAACAAGGTGTTGCTTTTGTATAACTTTCAGGTGCTAGAGGGGTAATATTAATGTGCTTTTCAGCACCGTTAGAGTTTAAGAACTCACGGGACAAATCAACAATCAACTTGCCGTTCCAATGCATTCTAAGTCTCGGCTCGGCAGTAACCTTTGCTACAACGGTAGCCTCAAGGTTTTCTTCTTTGGCCAATTCACAGAAACGCTCAACGTCTTTAGGCTCTACAACAACTGCCATTCTTTCCTGCGACTCGGAAATGGCAATTTCAGTGCCGTCAAGACCATCATACTTCTTAGGAACTGCGTTAAGGTCGATTGTAAGACCGTCTGCCAACTCACCGATAGCAACCGAAACACCGCCTGCACCGAAGTCATTACATCTCTTAATAAGACGTGAAGCCTCGGCATTGCGGAACAATCTCTGCAGTTTTCTTTCTTCAGGAGCATTACCCTTTTGAACCTCAGAACCGCAGGTTGCAATAGAACTTAAAGTGTGCGACTTGGAAGAACCGGTAGCACCGCCACAACCGTCACGACCGGTACGGCCACCAAGTAATATAACAACATCATCAGGGCACGGTACTTCACGACGAACATTCTCTTCAGGGGCGGCAGCAATAACTGCACCGATTTCCATACGCTTTGCGGCATAACCGGGGTGATAAATCTCGTCAACCTGACCGGTAGCAAGACCAATTTGGTTACCGTAAGAGGAATAACCTGCGGCGGCAGTGGTGACGATTTTCTTTTGAGGCAGTTTTCCTGCCATTGTTTCATTAACCGGCTTTAACGGGTCAGCCGCACCGGTAACACGCATTGCAGAATATACATAAGAACGTCCTGACAGCGGGTCACGAATTGCACCGCCGATACAGGTAGCGGCACCGCCAAACGGCTCAATTTCGGTCGGATGGTTGTGGGTTTCATTTTTAAACAAAAGCAACCACTTTTCAGTACCCTCTTCAGTTTCCACATCAATTTTAACTGTGCAAGCGTGGATTTCTTCCGACTCGTCCAACTTCGGCAACATACCGCGTTTTTTAAGTAAACGAGTACCGATAGTTGCAATATCCATCAAATTAATCGGCTTGGTACGGTTGGTTTCTTTACGGGCGTCAATATACTCCTCGTAAGCCGACTGCAACAACTCATCCTCAAACTTAACACTGTCGATAGTAGTTAAGAATGTAGTATGACGGCAGTGGTCAGACCAATATGTATCAATCATTCGAATTTCGGTGATTGAGGGGTCACGGTTTTCGGTTCTGAAATAATCACGGCAGAACTTCAAATCGTCCATATCCATAGCAAGACCTAATGTCTTAACCATTTGGGCCAAACCGTTATCGTCCAACTCTAAAAATCCGTCAACAGTTGCAACTGTTTCAGGGATTTCATAGTTGATTTTCAAGGTTTCGGGTTTTTCCATAGAAGCCTCACGAGACTCTACGGGGTTGATAACATACTTCTTAATTTTTTCAATATCCTCTGCAGTTAACTTGCCCTTCATCAAATAAACCTTTGCAGTTTTAACTGTGGGACGGTCACCTGCATTAATTAACTGAATACACTGCGAAGCACTGTCAGCACGCTGGTCAAACTGACCGGGAAGTGCCTCAACAGCAAAGACTTCATAACCGTCTGAGGTAATATCAGCCGAAGTATTATCCAACTGCGGCTCGGAAAAAACAGTGGTAACTGCGTAGTTAAACAACTCCTCGGTGATGTTTTCAACATCGTAACGGTTGATAACACGCAAATCTTCTAAAGATGTTACTCCTAAAAATGTGCGGATATCCTGCAAAAGTGAGGAAGCCTCGTGAGCAAGACCTTCCTTTTTCTCAACGAATATACGATATACCATTTATTTTACCTCCTCAAATGCTTTCAAAGCTCTCGCACCGATATCATTTCTTTTATACTTGTTTTCAAAATGTACCTTATCGGTTTCCTTGTATGCCTTACTGATTGCTGATTTTAAGTCATTGTCAACAGCGGTAACGCCCATAACACGACCGCCTGCTGTAACTACCTTGCCGTCTTTTAATTTAGCACCGGCATAATAAAGCTTGCCGTCAACCTCGCCGTCTACGGTGATTTCAAATCCTGAATCATACTTTTCGGGATAACCGTTTGATGCCAAAACAACGCAACAAGCGGCGGCGTCTTTAAACTTAACTTGCCTTTGAGCCAAAGTACCGTCGGTACAAGCAAGCATAATTTCCAATAAATCCGACTCTAAAAGCGGAATTACAACCTGAGTTTCAGGGTCACCAAAACGGCAGTTATACTCGATTACTTTAGGGCCGTCAGCCGTAATCATAAGGCCGAAGAAAAGACAACCCTTAAAAGGTCTTCCCTCTTTTTCCATAGCACGAATGGTGGGCATAAAGATTTTATCCATACACTCTTTAGCTATCGTTTCGGTATAGTAAGGGTTAGGTGCAACCGTACCCATACCGCCGGTATTAAGACCTTTATCGTTATCCTTCGCACGCTTATGGTCCATTGCGGAAACCATAGGAATTAAGGTTTTACCGTCTGTGAAAGCTAAAACCGAAGCCTCAGGGCCGGTCATAAATTCTTCAATAACGATATTAGCACCCGATTCACCGAAAATCTTATCCTCCATAATGGATTCAATAGCTTTTTCGGCATCTTCCCTTGTTTCGGCAATAATAACACCCTTACCCAAAGCCAAACCGTCTGCCTTAATAACGGTGGGCAGCGGTGCGGTTTTAACGTATTCCAAAGCGTCTTGAGGGTTTGTAAAAACCTCATAGGATGCAGTGGGAATACCGTATTTTTTCATTAAATTCTTAGAGAAAACCTTACTGCCTTCAATAATAGCGGCTTTTTTATCGGGTCCGAAGCATTTTACGCCGATTTTAGCCATCGCATCAACCATACCGTCAACAAGCTGATTATCGGGGGTAACAACAACATACTCTATGCCACTGTGTTTCACAAAATCAACTATTTTTTCGGTTTCGTTAACCGTGATAGCAACACATTCGGCGTCGCTCATCATACCGCCGTTACCGGGGATTGCATAAAGTTTATCTACTAACTTACTCTCTTTAAGCTTTTTAACAATGGCATGTTCACGTCCGCCACTGCCTATAACAGCTACTTTCATATATATACCTCTTTAAATTAGTGGTGGAATAATCTCATACCGGTGAATGCCATTACCATACCGTACTTGTCAGCACAATTTATAACAACATCGTCGCGGATAGAGCCGCCCGGCTCTGCAATATAGCTTACGCCGCTTTTCTTTGCTCTTTCAATATTATCGTCAAACGGGAAGAAAGCATCCGAGCCCAAAGCAACACCGCTGATAGTATCCAAATATGCTCTCTGCTCATCTTTGGTGAAAGGTGCAGGTTGCTCAGTAAAGTATCTCTGCCAAATTCCGTCGGCAGTGACATCTTCCTCGTTCTGATTGATATAACCGTCAATAACGTTATCGCGGTCGGGTCTGCCTAACTCTGCTTTGAACGGTAAATTCAAAACCTTATCATGCTGACGCAAGAACCAAGTATCAGCCTTACCGCCGGCTAAACGTGTGCAGTGCACACGCGATTGCTGACCGGCACCGACACCGATTGCCTGACCGTCAACAGCAAAGCAAACCGAGTTGGACTGTGTATACTTTAATGTAATAAGCGAAATTATAAGGTCGCGAACAGCACTTTCGGGCATTTGGCTTTTAGCGGTAACAACGTTTTTAAGCAAATCGGCATCGATTTTAAAGTTGTTTCTGCCCTGTTCAAATGTGATACCGTAAACCTGCTTATGCTCAGCCTCTGCCGGAACATAATCAGCATCAATCTTTACGATATTATAACTTCCCTTTCTCTTGGATTTCAAAATTTCCAAAGCCTCAGGCTCATAACCCGGTGCAATAACACCGTCCGAAACCTCACGCTGAATTAATTTAGCAGTGGTAACATCACAAACGTCGGAAAGTGCTACCCAGTCACCAAACGAACACATACGGTCGGTACCTCTTGCTCTTGCGTAAGCACAAGCCAAAGGTGACTCGTCAAGTCCTTCAATATCATCAACAAAGCAAGCCTTTTTAAGCTTATCCGATAACGGCAAGCCGATAGCGGCAGATGTGGGACTTACGTGCTTAAAAGAGGTAACTGCGGGCATGCCCAAAGCCTCTTTTAACTCTTTAACCAACTGCCAAGAGTTGAACGCATCAAGGAAGTTGATATAACCGGGACGTCCGTTTAAAATTTCAATCGGCAGGTCACTACCGTCGTGCATATAAATTTTAGAGGGCTTTTGGTTAGGATTACAACCGTATTTCAATTCAAATTCTTTCATTTTAAAATCCCCTTACTTATTTTTATTGATAATGATTTCGGTGGGTTCACTTCCGTCAAGAGGAATCTGACGAACAAACAACGAAACCTTATTGTCTTCATTCAAGTTATTCCAACAAATATCTGCCAACTCTTCTGCAGTATTAGGAAGTGCAACCTCTTCAGGCTCACCCATAAATGACGGAATAGGATTACCGTCACACTTATAGGTATGAATAAAATGGCCGATACCGTCAAGCGGCATATACTCATAAAAATATCTCTGACAAGCGTTGGGGTCACCATTATTGCTCTTTAAGATAGACATTTTGTAAACGAAAGTATTTCTCTTAAAGCAATAATAAAGGATACCCGAAATGCGCGGTGTGAAGTTGGGAGCATCGTCCTCGAATTCGCGAATTCTTAAACCGTCCTCAAAACCATGAACAGTACCCGACTCACCCTCAACATAATCGTAAATGGTATCGGTCTGGTCACCGTTAGTAATAATATCAACCAATCCGTTTTTTGCCCTTAAATAAGGATTGTAAATAATCAAATGCGGGTCGGTTAATTTTGACTCATCAAAAGCCTTGGTACGCATGCCTTTTTCGTGCATTTCGAAAATACGGTTACGGCTATTAACACTACGTCCCATAATAAAGTAGGCAATCATTGCCGACTTACCGTCAGCCGATTTTCCAATCACGATACCGCGACCGGGATATGTATTTTCACTCAAAAGTTTACTTAAATCGTATAAAGCCATTGTCTTACTCACCTTTCACTATTTTAGCAGCAACAATCTCTGCAGCCTTGGGCAACAGTTTCCACTCTGCCTCTTCCATTACTCTTTTTTGCAAAATTTCGGGGGTATCGCCGTCTTTAATTTCAACTGCCCTTTGCAGTATGATTTTTCCGCCATCAGGAATTTCATTTACGAAATGAACCGTAGCACCGGTAACCTTAACGCCGTATTCCAAAGCGGCTTCGTGAACACGTAATCCATAAAAACCTTTGCCACAGAACGACGGAATAAGTGACGGATGAACGTTAATTATTCTGTCGCTGTATTTCTTAGTGAAATTCTCACTTAAAATACTCATAAATCCTGCAAGGATAATAAAATCAATGTTGTAATTTTCCAAAACATTAATTATTCCCTGCTCGAATTCGTCTTGTGTTGCACAAGCCTTACGCTCAACAACTGCGGTAGGGATATTAGCCTTTTGGGCTCTTTCAAGTGCAAACACACCGGGCTTTGAAGAAATTACAACCGCAATTTCACCGCTTGTGATTACACTACCTCTAGCATCAATAAGTGCCTGCAGGTTTGTACCGCCGCCTGAAACGAAAACTGCTATTTTAGCTTTTTTCATTACTCAAGCACCACGCCTTCGTCACCCTTAATGATTTCGCCGATAACGTAAGCGTCCTCACCCATATCACGAAGAATTTCAAGTGCCTTTTGGACTTCAGCAGCCGGTACAACAACGCTCATACCAACACCCATATTATAGGTGTTAAACATATCTCTTTCAGGAATGTTTCCGGTTTTCATAATAAGGTCGAAAATCGGTAATACTTTAACGGCAGATTTAGTGATTTTAGCCGAAAGACCCTTGGGGATTGAACGCGGAATATTCTCATAGAAACCACCGCCGGTAATATGGGAAATACCCTTAACGTCAACATTTTCAAGTAACTTTAAGATACTCTTAACGTAAATCTTGGTAGGTGTAAGCAAGGTTTCAGCAATACTTTTACCGTCCAAATCAGCATTAGGAACATAAAGGTTATCGGGGTTATTATCAATATCGAAAACCTTACGGCAAAGCGAGAAACCGTTAGAATGAACACCGGTGGAAGCCAAAGCAATAACAACATCGCCTTCTTGCATACGGGTATTATCAAGGATTTTCTTCTTATCAACAACACCAACTGCAAAACCTGCGAGGTCGTACTCCTCTTCGGGCATCATTTTAGGATGCTCTGCAGTTTCACCGCCGATTAAAGCGGCACCCGACTGAACACAACCTTCAGCAACACCGCCGACAATAGCGGCGATTTTTTCAGGAATATTTTTTCCGCAAGCAATATAATCAAGGAAGAACAACGGCTTTGCACCGCAGCAAATAATATCGTTAACGCACATTGCCACAGCGTCAATACCGATAGTATCATGCTTGTCCATCAAAATTGCCATTTTAACCTTAGTACCGCAACCGTCAGTACCCGAAACAAGAACCGGCTCTTCGATACCTTTAAGATTTAAGCCGAAGCAACCGCCGAAGCCACCGACATCGTCAAGGCAACCCTCGTTTTTGGTACGGGCAATATGGCTTTTCATCAATTCTACCGCACGGTAACCGGCAGTAATATCAACGCCTGCTGCGGCGTAACTTTCGGATTTGGAGTTGTTCATAATGTATATTTCCTTTCAAAATTAAATATTTACTGTAAATTAAATTATTCTTTACCGTTCCAGCAATAGGTACATAACTTGCAGGGTTCTAAACCGATTGCTTTAATGATTCCGTCTAACGACTGGAACTCAACTGACTTGAGTCTCAGCTCATCACAAAGATACTTACGTAACTTTTGACCTCTTTCAGTGGTAAAATCACTGTACTCTTCAATATGCTTAAAGCCTTCCTCACCCTCAATAGCAACAATGCCGCGACGGGCAATCAGTTCCATTTCATTATTAGCACGGGAGAAGTTAAGGAATTTACAAGGGTACATAATAGGCGGGCAAGCCGACCTCATATGAACTTCCTTTGCACCGTTTTCGTAAAGAAAGTCGATTGTTTCTCTTATCTGTGTGCCACGGACAATCGAATCGTCAACCAATAGTAGACTCTTATCCTTAATAAGCTCCGGCACAGGTATAAGCTTCATTTTTGCAACACGGTTACGCTCTTGCTGACGTGTCGGTGTAAAGCTTCTTGCCCAGGTGGGAGTGTATTTAATAAAAGCACGGGCGTACGGCTTATGGCTTTGGTTAGCATAACCAATTGCATGAGGTGTACCCGAGTCAGGCAAACCGCCGACATAATCAACACCCTCTGCCTTGCCGGTTTCTTTATCATGGTCAGCCATAATTGCTCCGTTACGGTAACGCATAATCTCAACGCTGACACCTTCATAGCTGGTGGTTGGGAAACCGTAATAACTCCAAAGGAATGAACAAATTTTCATTTCCTTTGAGGGCTCTGACAACTGCTCAACACTGTCAACTGTGATTTTTACGATTTCGGCAGGTCCTAATTCCCTAACCTTTTCGTAACCCAGTTTTTCATAGGCAAACGATTCAAAACTGACACAGTGACCGTTTTCACCTTTGCCGATTGAAACAGGAAGTCTTCCCAATTTATCACGGGCGGCTAAAATTGTTCCGTCATCCTGCAAAATAAGAATTGATGCCGTACCCTCAATTTTACTTTGAGCAAATCTAATACCCTCAACGATATTTTCCTTTTGGTTAATAAGCGCTGCAATAAGCTCGACCGAGTTTACACCGCCACCGGTCATAGCATCGAAGTGACCGCCAAAAACATCAATATACTCACTAATCAACTGCTTTGCGTTATTAACAATGCCGATAAAGCAGATTGCATACGTTCCGAAACGTGAACGAATAAGCAACGGTTGCGGCTCGAAATCACTGATACAGCCGATTGCCGATGTGCCTTTCATTTCGTTGAAAATATTATCAAACTTTGTTCTGAACGGCGAATTTTGAATATTATGAATTTCACGCTGTAAGCCGATTTCACTGTCATACGCCGCCATACCGCCGCGTTTAGTACCTAAATGCGAATGGTAGTCGGTACCGAAGAAGGTATCCGACATGGCGTCCTTATTACTTACAATTCCGAAAAATCCTCCCATTTAAACACTGTCCTCTCTAAATTTGGGGGTGGAAATTTTAAAGCCTAAATTAAACGTTAAACTTTTCTTCAACTGCTTTGTTTGCGGCAAGTACCTTAGCTTGTCCCTTTGCTCTTGCCTCATCAAGCTTAGCTGCCAAGGTTTCATCGGTAATTGCCAACATCTCAATACACAACAAAGCGGCATTGACAGCACCGTCAATCGCAACAGTTGCAACCGGCATACCGGAAGGCATCTGTACAGTTGAGTAAAGTGCATCAACACCGTCTAAATTTTTTGATTTTACGGGGATACCGACAATAGGTAAAGTTGTTCTTGCAGCCAAAGCACCTGCCAAATGAGCTGCCATACCTGCGGCGGCAATAATTGCACCAAAGCCGTTAGCCCTTGCATTCATAGCAAATTCGGCAGCCTCAGTGGGTGTACGGTGAGCAGAATAAACATGCACTTCATACGGTACACCGTATTCCTTTAAGGTGTTAACAGCCTTTTCAACTACCGGCAAATCGCTGTCGCTACCCATAATAACTCCGATTTTTTTCATCTCAAGTTTCCTCCGATTTTAAAAAAATAAAAAGACAGACTACCGCCAGAAGTTAGAAAGCGATAATCTGCCCAGACGGTCGGCATTTTAAAGTTCTACGCTCCCATTGTGTTGATTCACAGTTCCGTCAGTTGCGTAAAACAATCAAGAAAACATTAATTTTCCTAACGAAGAAATTATACCAAAAACCTCGTATTTTGTCAACGCCGAAATCGTCTAAATTTAGTATATTATTATATTATTTTTACGCACTTTTCTGTACATTTTTACCACCTGTCAGCGAGCGACTTAACATAATCAATTTTTTGTGTTGTTATGTCAACGTCACCGTCAAAAATCACTGAAGTCTACGCCCAATTTTTCTGCCCAATAATCAAATTGAATCAGCCAAGCGATAAGTTGCGGTGTCGACATCAACTGACCGAACCAGGTTTTATCCTCACCCGACAAAACCGACTCCAACACTTGTGTTTCTAAAACTTCAGACAGTATTCCATTCTTTTCAAGACGTGTTTTAAGCATTTCGGTAACCTTTTCGCGATACTTCGGGTTATGCGTTTTCGGGTACGGACTTTTCTTACGCCAAAGTATTTTTTCAGGCAAATACTTGGTCATCGAGTTCCTTAAAAGTGCCTTTTCAACACCGTTCTCAAACTTAATTTCCCACGGCACGTTGTAAACATATTCTAAAATTCTGTGGTCGGCAAACGGAACTCTAACCTCCAAACCTGAATACATACTCATTCTGTCTTTTCTTTCAAGCAAAGAGGTCATAAAATAGCCTACTGACAACACAGTTGCAATACGTGAGGTACGCATACTATCACTATCAAACGGCAGTGTTGAACAATCGGC
>JAZRQE010000045.1:0-25376 GCA_045649545.1 Acutalibacteraceae bacterium | reverse complement strand
AACGATGCCGGTGCAGAGGCTGAAATTATTGTTATTAATAATTTGTCGGCTGACGGAATTGCACGTTCGGTTGAGAAAATGGCTAACGCTATTAAGAATTCTCAAATCATCTTTATTCCCGGCGGTTTCTCCGGCGGTGACGAGCCAGACGGTTCGGGTAAATTTATTACCGCTTTCTTCCGCAACGCCGCAATTAAAACGCAGGTTGCCGACTTGTTAGACAATCGTGACGGTCTTATGGCAGGTATCTGTAACGGCTTCCAGGCTATAATTAAATTAGGTTTGGTACCTTACGGTAAGATTATTGATACCGACGAAAACTGTCCGACCTTGACCTATAACACTATCGGTCGCCATCAGTCAAGAATTGTCCGCACACGTATTGCTTCCAATAAGTCACCTTGGTTGGCAGAAACAAATGTAGGCGATATTTATAATGTGCCGATTTCTCACGGTGAGGGACGCTTCTTGGCATCTGACGAATTGGTTAAGAAATTAGCCGAAAACGGTCAAATTGCCACACAGTATGTTGACCTTGACGGTAATGTTACTGCCGCTATTCGCTTTAACCCCAATAACTCGGCATTCGCTATTGAGGGTATCACTTCGCCCGATGGTCGTGTATTCGGTAAAATGGGTCACAGTGAGCGTATCGGTCACGGTCTTTACAATAATGTTACCGGTAACTATGAAATCGGTATGTTCCGTTCAGCAGTAAAATATTTTAAGTAATAGAGGGTGTTGAAAAATGAAAACAGATATTGAAATTGCACAGTCTGTGGAAATGAAACCCATAACTGAAATTGCCGCTTTTGCCGGCATTTCGGATGATTATTTGGAGCAGTATGGTAAATACAAGGCTAAGGTTGATTTGTCCTTGCTCGAAAAGTCAGATAAAAAGGACGGTAAACTTATTCTCGTTACCGCAATTACTCCGACCCCTGCAGGTGAGGGTAAAACTACTACAACTATCGGTCTTGCAGACGGTATGAAGCGTATCGGTAAAAATGTAATGGTAGCATTGCGTGAGCCTTCTTTAGGTCCTGTTTTCGGTGTTAAGGGCGGTGCTGCAGGCGGCGGTTACGCCCAAGTAGTACCTATGGAGGACATTAACCTTCACTTCACCGGTGACTTTCATGCAATTGGTGCCGCAAATAACCTGCTTGCCGCAATGCTTGATAACCATATTTATCAGGGCAATACTCTTAATATTGACCCTCGCCGTATTACTTGGAAGCGTTGTGTCGATATGAATGACCGTCAGTTACGTTTTGTTACCGATGGTTTGGGTGGCAGAGTTAACGGCGTTCCAAGAGAGGACGGATATGATATTACCGTAGCAAGTGAAATTATGGCGGTATTCTGTCTTTCTTCCTCAATCGATGACCTTAAAGAGCGTCTTTCAAGAATTATCGTCGGATACACCTATGACGAAAAGCCGGTTACCGCAGGTGACTTAAAGGCTGTCGGTGCTATGACTGCACTTTTGAAGGATGCAATTAAGCCCAACCTTGTGCAGACATTAGAGGGTACACCCGCGTTTGTTCATGGCGGCCCGTTTGCCAATATTGCACACGGCTGTAACTCGGTTATGGCTACACGCCTTGCTATGAAGCTCGGTGACTATGCTATTACCGAGGCAGGCTTCGGTGCCGATTTAGGTGCTGAAAAGTTCCTTGATATTAAATGCCGTATGGCAGGTTTAACACCGTCGGCAGTCGTAATGGTTGCAACCGTAAGAGCATTAAAAATGCACGGCGGTTTGGCAAAGACTGAGCTTAATACCGAAAATCTCGAAGCACTCGAAAAGGGTATTCCCAACCTGCTTCGCCACGTTTCGAACATTAAGAATGTTTATAAACTCCCGTCGGTTGTTGCTATCAACAGATTCCCGACTGATACTGATGCAGAAATTGACCTGATTATTGCAAAATGTAAGGAATTAGGCGTCAATGTTGTGCTTTCTAACGTTTGGGCAGAAGGCGGCAAGGGCGGCGAAGAGTTGGCAAAAGAGGTTGTCCGCCTTTGCGAAGAGGAAAAGGGTGATTTTACCTACTCTTACGAGCTTGACGGTACAATTGAAGAGAAAATTGAGGCAATCGTTAAAAAGGTTTACGGCGGTAACGGAATTAAGGTTTTGCCTGCCGCTAAAAAACAGATTGCAACCTTGACTTCCCTCGGCTTTGATAAGTGCCCTGTTTGTATGGCAAAAACTCAATATTCCTTCTCGGACGACCAGACCAAACTCGGTGCTACTGAAAACTTTGAGGTTACTATTAAAAACGTGAAAGTTTCGGCAGGTGCAGGCTTTGTTGTTGTTCTTACCGGCGATATTATGACTATGCCGGGACTTCCGAAGGTTCCTGCTGCAGAGAATATTGACGTTGATTCAACCGGTAAAATCACAGGTCTGTTCTAATTTTTGTGATTTCGGTTGACACTTAAAAATTATTATGTTAGAATTAATTTAATTCAATGTATTGTTAAGGAGTAAAATCTATGAAAAAATTATTATGTTTAGCATTGACTTTAGTTATGCTTTTCAGCTTTGCTGCTTGTGGTGGAAAAGGTGACTCTGATGGCGATAAAGGTTCTGCCGGTGATGTAAAGATTGAGTTTAAATCCGAAAAATACACTGTTGAAGTTGGCGGTTATATCACTTTTTCAGGGTTGTTGACCGTTACTCCCGCAGATACCCAGTTGACCTATACTTCGTCTGACACTTCGGTTGCTTCGTTGTTCACTCCCTCCAAAGGTGAATTTGAAGGTCTTAAGGCCGGCGAAGTTACTATTACAGCCGCAACTAAAGATGGTAAGGCTTCTGACACTTGTACTTTGACTGTTATTGGCATGGGCTCAATTGTAGGACGCTCTACTGACGAAAATGGCGTAACTATCGGTGGTATTGCCAATAAGTATTGGGCTGCCGTTGAAACACCTGACGATTATGATGCACGTATTATCATAATTTCTAAGAACATAGCCGAAGGCACTGATATGACCAACGCAGTTAATCTTAATTATGGTGAAGTTGCAGATAACGGCTCAGCCGCCGCTGCTTATGCTAACTTAAGTTATTTCGTTGCAAGAACCGGTTCTAATGCTAATTATGTGATTAAAAAAGTTCCTGCAGGTGAGTATGTTGGAATTATTATCAGCAGTTTTGACTATACAACATTTAAAGATTATGACCAGGCATCATCTGTTGCAAAGTTTAAGAGTACTGCAATTGCTAAATATTTCACCGATACAGAGATTGAAACTTTAGTAGGACAGTTCTATAACAGGGAATTTTTTGTAGACGAATTTACTGTTACTGCTATGGAAGAAACTGTTTTCGGTCACAAGTTCACACCCGGTGACGAACAATAAAATTTAGATTTAAGACCGTTCTTTTGAACGGTCTTTTATTTTGCAAAAATTAACATATTTTTAAAGAAAAAATACTTTAAATATCTTTAAAATGATGTATAATGTAATGTATAAATAGGTGTCACAACCACGGTAAGAAAAAATTAAAAAATATAGTAGAATTCAGGAGAAATAAAAATGGCAAAGAGAATTGCATTAATAGCACACGATAATATGAAGCAAAAAATGATTGAATGGTGCCAGGAAAATAAAAGTATTTTGTCAAAGCACTTTTTGTGCGGCACCGGTACAACATCTAAAAGAATCACCGAAGCTACTGACCTGCCCGTTAAGGCGTATTTAAGCGGTCCTCTGGGCGGTGACCAACAAATTGGCGGTATGGTTGCCGTGGGTGAAATTGATATTATAATTTTCTTTTCAGACCCGCTTACAGCAATGCCGCATGACCCCGACGTTAAAGCGTTGCTTCGTATTGCACAGGTTTACGATATACCTATTGCAAATAACGTTGCAACGGCAGATTGCATTTTAAAATCAATATTATAAACAAAAACGCCCGACCAAATTTAACTTTGGTCGGGCTTAATTTTTAATATTTATTTTAGAAGTGACATTTCTTCAGCACATTTTTTGCAGATTTTTTTGCCCTTAAAAAGAATAATTTCATCTTCACTATGGCAAAAGATGCAAGCCGGCTCATATTTTTTCAAGATTATAGCATCCTCTTCGGCGTAAAGTTCAAGTAAACCGCCATTTTCCTTAACACCAAATTTATCGCGAATTTCCGCAGGGATAACGATTCTTCCTAATTTGTCAACGTTTCTAACAATTCCGGTTGCTTTCATAATCAATCACCTCATAAAATTCTTATATGAGGTTATTATACAAATTAAAACTAAATTAGTCAACAAAAAATGACATAAAATACCATATTTCATGAATCGAGCAAGAAGTTTATGCGTCATATTACAAAAAAACACCCGCTTGAATTTTCAAGCGGGTGTAAGTTTAAATAAATTATTTAATAAGGCTTTTGCCGTCCATTTCAGCCGGTTGTTCTAATCCTAAAATTTTGAGAATTGTCGGAGAAATGTCGCAAAGCTTACCGCCTTCACGAAGCTCACAGTCATAACCCACAACGCTGAATGGAACGGGGTTGGTTGTGTGTGCGGTAAAGGGGGAACCGTCGGTATCGGTCATTCTGTCGGCGTTACCGTGGTCAGCAGTAATCAACACAATCCCGTACATAGACTTTGTAGCCTCACAAACTCTGCCAACGCAGGTGTCAACCGTTTCGACAGCGTTTATGGCTGCTGAAAATACTCCGGTGTGACCTACCATATCGCAGTTTGCAAAGTTCAAGATAATAACGTCATACTTGCCGGATTTAATAGCCTCACAAACCTTGTCGCATACAGGCTCTGCACTCATTTCGGGTTGCATATCATAGGTTGCAACAGAAGGGGATTTAACAAGAATTCTGTCCTCACCCTCGTACTCAACCTCTTTGCCGCCGTTAAAGAAGAAGGTTACGTGAGCATACTTTTCGGTTTCGGCAATTCGAAGCTGAGTCATACCCTTTTTGGAAAGATACTCGCCGAGAGTGTTAACTAAAGTCTGCGGTTTAAATGCAATATGAACGTTGGGCATAGTTGCATCATATTGAGTCATACAAACATAGAAAACTTGTTTTCTGCCGCCTTTACGCTCGAATCCGTTAAAATCGTCATCAACAAATGTACGTGTGATTTCACGGGCACGGTCGGGTCGGAAGTTAAAGAATACAACACTGTCACCATCGGCAATAGCTTTACCGCCTGCAATAACGGTAGGAATAACAAACTCGTCAGTCAAATTCTTGCCGTCTTCGTCAACGGTTTCGTAAGACTTTTTAATGGCTTCAACAGCATTGTCAGCCATAATACCGTCGCCTAAAACTGCGGCGTTGTAGAACTTTTCAACACGATCCCAACGGTTGTCACGGTCCATACCGTAGTAACGGCCGGAAATTGTAGAAATTTTACCGATGCCGATATCAGCCATTTTCTGCTGAAGAAGGGCGACAAAATCGGCACCCGAAGCAGGGGGTACATCACGTCCGTCTAAAAGAGCGTGAACATAAACTTCAGTAAGGCCGAAAACCTTTGCCATCTCAATCAAAGAGTAAAGATGTTCAATGTGGCTGTGAACACCGCCGTCAGAAAGAAGTCCCATAAAATGCAAAGCAGAGTGATTCTTTTTGCAGTTTTCAATAGCACCTAAAAGTGCTTCATTGTGGGGGAGTTCACCGTCTTTTGCGGCTTTGGTAATACGTGTTAGTTCCTGATAAACAACACGGCCTGCACCGATGTTGGTGTGACCGACCTCTGAGTTACCCATCTGTCCGTCAGGCAAACCTACATCCATACCGGAAGCACCAATTTGAGTTGTCGGGCATTCCTTGAAAATTTTATCAAGGCAGGGGGTTTTGGCGGTGTGAATGGCATTGCCTTTTTTATCCGGGTCAAAACCGAAACCGTCCATAATTGTTAAAACAATAGGCTTTTTCATTAATATACCTCTAAATTAAATTCAAAAAATTATTTGCTTGCTGCCTTTACGATAACCGAGAAATCTTCAGCTTTCAAAGAAGCACCGCCGATAAGACCGCCGTCAACGTTTGCCTTTGCAACGAGCTCGTCAGCGTTTTTAGCGTTCATAGAGCCACCGTACTGAATGGTAACGGTTTCTGCAACGTCCTTACCGTAAACCTCTGCAAAAGCCTCACGAACAAAGCCGTTACCCTCGTCAGCCTGGTCAGCAGTAGCGGTAACACCGGTACCGATAGCCCAAACCGGCTCATAAGCAATAATAACGTTCTTTAACTGTTCAGCGGTAACGTTGGTCAAAGCCATCTTGGTCTGGAATTTGAGAAGAGTTTCGGTGTAGCCGAGTTCTCTCTGCTCCAAAGTTTCACCAACACAAACGATAGCGGTTAAACCTGCGTTCAAAGCAGCAAGAGTGCGAAGGTTAACAGTCTGGTCGGTCTCGCCGAAGTACTGTCTACGCTCACTGTGACCGATAACAACGTACTTTACACCGGATTCAACGAGCATTTCTGCAGAGATTTCACCGGTGTAAGCGCCTGAAGCCTTGAAGTGAACATTCTCGGCACCGATTTCGATGTTAGAGCCTTTAGCAGCCTCAACAGCGGCAGGAATGTCAATAAAAGGTACGCAAAGTACAACTTTGCAATCAGCATCTGCTACAAGCGGCTTCATTTCGTTAATGAGAGCAGTAGTCTCAGCAGGGGTCTTGTTCATTTTCCAGTTGCCGGCGATAACGGCATTTCTTAAAGTCTTGTTCATTTTCGTTTCCTCCAAAATGTGTTTTTTTATACTATGTCTTTACATACAAACTGCGGCACAACATCATATATTGTGCCGCGGTTTAAAGTTTTTAGTGATAATTACTTATCGTTAACAGCTGCAATACCGGGAAGCTCCTTACCCTCAAGGAACTCAAGCGAAGCACCGCCACCGGTAGAGATGTGGCTCATTTTAGGACCGAAGCCCAAGGTGTTAACTGCAGCTGCAGAGTCGCCGCCGCCGATAATTGTTGTAGCATCGGTTTCAGCCAAGGATTTAGCAACAGCAATAGTACCCTTTGCAAGAGTCGGGTTTTCAAATACGCCCATAGGACCGTTCCAAACAACGGTTTTAGCTGTCTTTACAGCCTCTGCAAACATCTCGGCAGTTTTGGTACCAATGTCAAGACCCATAGAGTCAGCAGGAATCTTGTCTGCATCAACAACAGTTACGTCAACAGGACCGTCAATCGGGTCGGGGAATACTTTGCCAACAGTGCAGTCGATAGGAAGAAGCAACTTAACGCCGTTAGCCTCTGCTTTAGCCATCATTTCCTTGCAGTATTCAACCTTTTCCTCATCTAAAAGGGAAGTACCTACGCCGTAGCCCTTAGCAGCCAAGAAGGTGTAAGCCATACCGCCACCAACGATAACAGTGTCAGCCTTGGTAAGAAGATTTTCGATAACCGGAAGCTTATCAGCAACCTTTGCACCGCCTAAAATGGTAACAAACGGACGTGCGGGGTTTTCAACAGCACCGCCCAAGAATTTCAATTCTTTCTGCATGAGGTAACCAACAGCGGCTTCCTCTACATACTCGGTAACGCCAACAGTAGAGCAGTGAGCTCTGTGAGCAGCACCGAAAGCATCGTTAACATAAATTTCGCAAAGAGAAGCCAATTCTTTGGAGAGAGCCTCACCATTCTTGGTCTCTTCTGCACGGTAACGGGTGTTCTGTAAAAGAACTACGTCGCCGTCATTCATTTTAGCAACAGCAGCCTTTGCGTTTTCGCCAACTACGCAGTCGTCAGCAGCAAAAACAACTTCCTTGCCTAAATGCTCGCTCAAACGAACAGCAACAGGAGCCAAGCTCAATTCCGGCTTGGGTTCACCCTTCGGCTTGCCGAGGTGAGAGCAGAGGATAACCTTACCACCATCAGCGAGAAGCTTTTTAATGGTGGGAAGAGCAGCTACGATACGGTTTTCATCAGTGATGACGCCATTTTTCAAAGGCACGTTGAAGTCACAGCGGACAAGCACGCGTTTGCCTTTAACATTAATGTCGTCTACGGTTTTTTTGTTTAATACAGACATTGTTAACATCCTTTCAGATTGATAAAATTTCAACAATCTTATTTTACTTTATTTTTCCTAAATTTTCAAGATATTATTTGAATAAATTAGTGAAAAAATTAACGGGTTATTTATTGAGAATGACTAATAAAATATTGTTGCTTAATTTTAACGGTTTAGAACAGTGTTTAATATATAAATTATTACTCAATATAAAATCTGTCACACGTCCACCGTATAGGATTTTCGTCAATATATTCCCAAATTTTTCGGTAATCACATTCATCGCGGATAATATGGTCGTAAAAGCTCGTTTGCCACAAACTTGAAATTGCGGAAGGCATAAATGCCTTCCCTACATTTCGGGTTACGGCAGCCTTGAATTTTCCTATAATGTTTGGAATATCATATTTTTTCGATGTAGGGAACGGATTCATCCGTTCCGTTATAACAACTATCATATGAATGTGGTTCGGCATTATTATAAACTTGTCGATTTTAACATTATCGTAGTGCGATTCAATTTGTAAAATTTCACGATTAACGATTTTACCGATTAGTGATAAATTGACTTGCGATTTATTTAATGCATTACCAATAGAAATTTTGCAAAAAATCGGCTTTTTATCTTTAGTGCAAATTGTTACAAAATACGCACCCGGGGTACTGTAATCGTAGTCCTTTAATCGTATAGATTTGCGGGATGGTAGTTTTTCCATAAAATATGTGCTATCACTCATCCCACTTATAGTTATGAAGCTGGCCTTTGTTTTGCAATTCGGGGTAGTTCCATTGTCTTAAAACCTCGTAAACGCCGACACATACCGTATTGGACAAATTGAGGCTTCGTGCCTCGCCAATCATCGGTAAGCGTACACATTCATCGGGGTGTTGTAACAGTAATTCTTCGGGTAAGCCTTTGGTTTCCTTTCCGAAGAAAAGATAACAATTGTCCTTGTATTCAATATCCGAGTGGGTTTTTCTGCCCTTTGTAGTGAAAAAGGCAAACTGACCGTCATTTTTAGAGAAAAAATCATCTAAATTATCGTAATATGTGATGTCTAAAAGATACCAATAATCTAAACCTGCACGTTTTAACTTTTTATCGTCAATGGTAAAACCCATAGGACGGATAATGTGCAATCTTGCACCGGTTGCGGCACAGGTACGGGCAATGTTACCGGCATTTTGCGGAATTTCCGGTTCAACCAAAACAATGTTAAGAGTTTTCAAAATAAACACCTTCATTAGTGTTACCAGGCTCAAATCCTGTTAACAAAATCTTGACAAAAGTATAATAAACCTTTATCATTAAAATAGTATAGCATTAATTATGCCGTTTGGCAAATGCTTTTTATTTTTTGTATTTTGGGTGATAATTTTGAGTAAAATGAAAAATTTAAATATTAGAAAATATGCCGAAATTGCTGTACGGGGAAGTAAACCTGGAACTTCCGGTACCGTTACAAAGGTGTTAAAAATAGCCTATTGGTTGGTAGCGGCGGCGGCAATTGTAACCTGCCTTACCATGATGATGGGAAACTTGGTTTGGATGAGCGAATACAAAGGTGCCGCTAACGCTTCGGAGTTGGCAAAATACAACGAAAACCGAATTCAGTTTTTCACAATGCTTGCATCGGTTTTTTGTTTGGTTGCAAGTTATTTTATGTTAAAATATAAGTTGGCAATTCCGTTTATAATTACAGGTTGTGTTGACTGTGCGGTTGTGTTTACTACGCTTTATAATGTGAGCGTTAAGAACGATATTGTAAATGATGGTATGCAAAACTTCTGGATTATGGCAATTCCGTCAATTTTATGTGCAGTGCTGTCGGTGACGCTGGGTATTATGATTTTTGTTACATATAAAATGAGAATACCCAAAGCTTATGACAAAATAATTTATGACCTTTATCAGTCACACACCAAAAACGGTGAGAATCCGTTAAACCCTGATGAGTTTGAAAAAATTTGTGACGCTTATCAAGGTGAAGAAATTTTCCGCACCGATATTCCATTAAAGAAGTCGGTAAAGAGACGTAAACAAAAGCAGGAACAATAGTGAATTAAAACACGCCGCTCACAAAGTTGTGGGCGGCGTGTTAAATTTTAAATATACTTAAAAAACGAAAAAGGCTACCGAAAAATTCGGTAGCCGTTATTTCGTCATGCATAAGACATTAGTTAGCTTTGTTAAGGCGAACGATAAGCTGAGATTTCTTTCTTGCGGCATTGTTCTTGTGAAGAATACCCTTAGAAACAGCCTGGTCAATCTTCTTTACAGCTACCTTTACAACCTCTGCTTTGTCAGCAGCGTTGTCAGCGATAGCGGCATCAGCCTTCTTAATAGCAGTCTTAAGAGCAGTGTTAAGGCTCTTGTTACGCATGTGGTTAGCTTCAGCGATGAGTACGCGTTTCTTGGCGGACTTAATATTAGGCATAGTTCCACCTCCTATGAAAAATTTAGCAAGCATGTTTTATAACATACTTAACCACAGTGAGTATATAATACCACCGAGAAGTTTAAAATGCAACACTTTTTTTCGTGAAAATATAAGTTTTTTAAATTTTTTCGTTTGTATAATGTTTACTTGACAGCAAAACATAAATACTGAAGTAAATTTAAAGGAGAAAATTTAAAAATGGGAATAAGAACGGATATTGCGGTTGAGTTTACAGCAGATAAGGTTTGCCGTAACCGAGAAGTTGCTGTGCATAAGTACGATGTTGAGGGTATTGAGGTTACAAATGTTGAAATTTTAAGCGAGGATGCCGCCAAAGAAATCGGTAAGCCAATGGGTAGATATGTAACATTGGAATCTAAAAGAAATGTAAATATATTTGATTTGCCGATGTTAACTGAACTGTTGATTGCTGAAATCAGAGGACTTATAGGTAGAATTGACGGCAGTGTGTTGGTTGTGGGAGTTGGTAATAAAACCGTCACGCCTGATGCGTTGGGGCCTAAAGCGGCAGAGGGTGTTATGGCAACACGTCATTTGCCTAAAAAGTTGGTTGACCGTTTAGGACTTGAGGGTCTTCGCTCGGTTTCGGTTTTAAGTCCGGGAGTGTCAGGTCAAACCGGTATGGAAGCAAAAGAAATATTAGAGGGTGCAGTTGAACGAATCAAACCTGATGCAATAGTTATAGTAGACGCTTTAGCCGCAAGGGAAGTGTCACGTTTGGGTAGAACGGTACAGTTGAGCAACACAGGATTAACACCCGGCTCAGGCGTTGGCAACAGCCGAACCGAACTTTCCGAAAAAACGTTGGGTGTAAGATGTGTTACCGTTGGAGTGCCGACTGTAGTTGATGCATCGACTCTTTCTTATGACCTGACCGGAGAAACTCGCAGAGAACACGACCCGTTGATTGTAACTCCAAGAGATATTGACCGAATGATTGAAAAATCGGGTCAGGTATTGGCATATTCATTAAATATTGCACTTCAGCCCGATGTTGACCCTGAAGCATTGCAATTCTGCGTATAAAGGAAAATATTATAGCATATATTTTACTGACGAAATTTGAAAATTTGGCGGTAAATTAAAATATGAAAAGGTTTGACAGGTTGCTGTCGGTAACGGCAGCGGTATTGGTGTTTTTGCTTGTGGCGGTGGGCATTTTTAACGTCGGAGCACAGAATATCTTTGGGAGAGTGGCAGTTTTTTCTTTGGTAACCGCCTCCCCCGAAGGTGTTTACAACTTTTTTCACAAGACAGGGAATAGCAGTGATACTGTTTCGCCGGATATATCGGTGCCGCAGATGAATTTTGTAGGTCAAACGGCGGCACCTAATGACAACGTGCAGGTGTCGGCTGCCGTAACACAGCAAAAAATGGGCAGTATTATAAAAAAATCAATGTCACCGTACGGTGCTAACACTAAAGAAAATAATGTTTATATAAATAATAAAACGGGTGAAAAAATTGATATAGCCGCCGACCTTTCGGGGAGATTGGGATTTGAGGTAACCAAGTCGAAAGAACCTCAAATTTTAATTTATCATACCCACACAACAGAAGCTTTTATGGATGATGAAAGTCAATATTATACCGATTTTGACGAGCCGAGAACTACCGACAGTGAAAAGAACATTGTGAAAATCGGTGAAATTATAAAAGAGCAGTTGGAAAATGCAGGATATAAGGTTGTCCATGATAAAACAATTCACGATTATCCGGCGTTTTCCGGAAGTTATAATCGCTCTGCAGATACGGTTAATAAGGCTTTAAAGGAGTATCCGTCAATAAAAATTGCCATTGATGTCCACCGCGATACCATTACAAGCGGGAACGATAAAATTGCACCGGTGGTAAATGTGAACGGCCGTGAGGCAGCACAGGTTATGTTGGTTATGGGAAGTCAAACCGGCAGTGTTAAGGATTATCCTAACTGGCGTCAAAATTTGCGGCTTGCAACCAAATTGCAGTATATTTTTGAAAGTAATTATCCACAGTTTGCACGTGCGATGCTGCTCAAATCGGCAAAATATAATCAGCATCTTACTACCGGCTCAATTTTGCTCGAGGTTGGCAGTGATGCCAATACTTTTGAGCAGGCAAAATACTCTGCACAGCTTATAGGACAGTCGTTAACGGTTTTACTTAATTCACAGTAGTATTAAAAAAAGGACAGAGGAAGTTGAAAAAAATAATATACCGCCACAGAATATTTTTTCGTGCGTTTTTAGTGACTGCGTTTATGTTATTGTGTGTTAGTACAGTAGTAACCGCTTGCGGATATGTGTACACTGTGATTGAATATAATGCTTTCGGTCGTAACGTTACGGCGTTTTCGGTAACATCCAAAGATTATGTTGGGATTTTTGGCAGGGAGTTTTATTTGCCCATAGTGTCAGTTTATGAGAGTATAAGCGGTTTTGTGGGTAAGTACTGTTCGGGTACAGTAAAACTCCTCGGCTTTGCCATAAACACAGCCGAGGAGTTACTAAATCAACTAATAAATTTAATATAATGTTATCAACTTATGTCAGTTTCAGGCGGTGGAGGTACGTGCTACCTTCATCGCTGTGCATTTTTATGCTCATAACTACCGCTAATCCCAAATACGTGCAAAGTAAGGACGTGCCGCCGGCACTGAAAAGAGGCAAAGTTACACCGATTACAGGGATAAGCCACAGACACATACCGACATTTATAATGGTTTGTGATGCAAGCATGGTAAATATTCCGGTACAGATAACCAAACCCAATTTTGAACCCGACCTAAATCCGATATATAATATCCTTATATAAATAGCGGCTAACAGTATAAGCGTTATAATGCATCCGACAAGGCCTAATTCTTCACCGATTGCAGTGAAAATAAAGTCGTTATACCCGTAAGGGATGCCGCTTGATTGGACAAGCGTTCCGTTAAATAAACCTTGTCCGAAAATACCTCCGTTAGCCATTGCAACGCGACCGCGATACTGTTGGTAAAGGGTTTTCAGGTAGTCACTTTCGGCACCGAAAAACAGTGCATTAATACGTGCCTGCTGTTCGGGATTCATAACAAAAAGGTAAACAAATGGCAAAGCCACAACTACCAATACTAAGGCTATGACGAAATATCTTGCCTTTACCCCTGCGGTAAACATCATACCGACAAACATCAAAGCAAACACCAAAGCACTTCCGTCGTCACCCTGAAAGTGAATTAATAATACAGGGATAGCACCATGAATTAAAAGTAACAACATATGCGAGAACTTTTTAACTTTATCGCCAATTTTATAGCAATGGTAACCGAAAGTAAGACAAAAGCATATTTTAAGTAACTCCGACGGCTGAAAGGAAATGTTACCGGGGAGCATAAGCCACGCCTTATCGTCGGTCACACCGGGAGCGTAGCCTATAAAAAACGTCAAAACAACCGGGACTAAACCAACCGCCGCAATTATAAACCAGAATTTAGAGAAATTTTTATAGTTGAAATTACTTATTACAATCATTGCAGCAAGACCTAAAACGAGAGCACCTAACTGTGTGATAAACTGACTAAAACTTCTGCCGTAATGAACGTAGGTTGTGGAAAGTACCATAACGCAACCGAAAAGGGTAGTAATAATGCAAAGAATATAAAGAGTTTTATCACATTCACGAATATAGTCGGCAATGCGGTGAAAAATTCGTTTCATAATATTACTCCTTTCAGTTGTTTTTTTTAACATTATAAACTATTATTAAAAATAGTTCAAGTAAACTCTTTAATTTTTGGAAAATATGTGTTATAATTCAGTAAAATATGTATGAAGGAGGGAGAAGATGTCGAACTTAACCGTGATTACACACAGCCGCGAGGAAACCGAGCAGTTTGCTAAAAGTTTGGCTGAAAGTGTTAAAGCAGGCACTGTCTTTGCAATGCAGGGTGACCTTGGCGCAGGTAAAACTTGTTTTACTTCGGGGTTTGCTAAAGGCTTGGGTTATGAGGGCGACGTTAATTCTCCTACCTTTGCAATTGTTAATGAGTATTTGGGCGGAAGATTGCCGCTTTATCATTTTGATATGTACCGTATCAGCGGTTGGGAAGACCTTTACACTACGGGATATTTTGAGTATATTGAAGGAAATGCTATACTTATAATAGAGTGGAGTGAAAACATTGCCTCTGCTTTGCCTCAAGATGCCGTTACGGTGACCATTAAAACAATAGGAGAAAATGACCGTGAAATAACGGTTGAAGGTTTAAAATGAGAGTTTTGGGAATTGAGTGTACCGCGTCACCTGTGTCGGTATCACTTTTAGAAGACGGAAAACTTAAAGCAGAATATTTTTTAAATCTTAAAACAACCCATTCACAAACGCTTTTACCTATGGTAGAGTCGGTTTTGAAGTTGTCGGGTTTGACTGTTAAAGATGTTGACGCTGTTGCGGCAACAGTAGGCCCCGGTTCGTTTACAGGTGTAAGAATTGGCATCAGTGCCGTAAAAGGCTTGGCTGCTGCTTATAATACACCGACAGTACCGGTATCGGTGTTAGAGGCTATGGCGTGCAACTTTTTAGGTCAAGAGCTAATAGTGTGTGCTTGTATGGATGCACGTTGCAGTCAGGTTTATAATGCGCTTTTTTCTGTCAGCGGTGATAAGATTACCCGTCTTTGCGAGGACAGAGCCTTAATGATTGATGAGGTTTATGAAGACCTAAAGCAAAGACAAATGGAGTTTGACGGAAAACAGATTGTGATTGTCGGTGACGGTGCAGATTTGTTCTATAATACCGTTAAAGACCGCGATGTGTCGGTAACGTTAGCACCCGAGCATTTAAAATATCAAAGAGCCTTCGGTGTAGCCCGTATAGGTTATAGTAAGGCATTAGATAATGAAACAGTCCGAGCAGATGACTTGTTGCCTTTATATTTGCGTTTGCCGCAGGCAGAACGTGAGTTAAAGGCAAAACAAGAAAAACTTGGTGAAAGGAAGTAAAAAAATGGCAAATTTTTCTAAAGGTGATGTTTTGGCAATCGGTTGTGACCACGGCGGTTATGAGTTGAAAAATGCAATTATCGCACACTTGAAAGAGCGTGGAGTAGAGGTTAAGGATTTCGGCACTTTCGACGGTGCTTCGGTCGATTATCCCGAAATTGCACTCAAGGTTACCGATGCTATTACTTCGGGTGAGTGTAAACTCGGTATACTCGTTTGCGGAACCGGTATCGGTATGTCGCTTGCCGCAAATAAGGTTAACGGTATCCGTGCTGCCGCTTGTTCGGAGCAGTTCTCTGCAAAATACACAAGACTTCACAATGATTCAAACGTGCTTTGCTTGGGCGGTCGCGTTATCGGTCCGGGTGTTGCATGTGAAATGGTTGATTTGTTTATTGATACCGATTTCGAGGGTGGTCGTCATCAACGCCGCGTCGATATGGTGATGGCAATAGAGAAAAAATAATTTTGGAGGAAGTTAAAATGGTCGAAAATGTTTGTATTTTCGACCATCCGCTTATCCAACATAAACTCGCAATCATCCGTAATAAGGATACCGGCACAAAGGAATTTCGTGAAATCATCAGCGAAATTGCAACCTTGATGTGCTATGAGGCAACCCGTGATTTGCCACTTATGGATGTAAAAGTGCCCACACCGATTGCAGTGGCAAACGCTAAAATGATTGCCGGCAAAACCTTGGCTTTTGTTCCTATTTTAAGAGCAGGACTTGGTATGGTTGACGGTGTTTTAAGCCTTGTTCCCGGTGCTAAAGTGGGACATATTGGTATGTACCGCGACCCCGAAACCAAAGAACCGGTGGACTACTACTGCAAACTCCCGCCTGATATTCCTGAGCGTGAGGTTATAGTATTAGACCCCATGCTTGCAACCGGTGGCTCGGCAATTGACGCTGTCGACAAGATTAAGAAATTTAATCCTAAGGGTATTAAGTTTATGTGTATTCTTGCCGCACCCGAGGGTATTGAGGCATTTACCAAAGCACATCCCGATGTTAAGGTTTACTGTGCCGCTTTGGATGAAAAACTTAATGACCACTGTTATATCGTTCCGGGTCTTGGAGATGCCGGCGACCGTATTTTCGGTACAAAATAATATATTTGTAGAAACAAAAAACCGCAGTTTTAAAAAACTGCGGTTTTTTAATAATTACTTATTCATAAACTTTTTAACAAGTTTAATAATCTCAAATACCGCGGGGATAGAAAGCGGTATAAACACCGACGTGAGTAATCCTTTTAAGCAAACCTTGGATAAACCGAATATTCCTGCTAATGGAGTTGAAACGATAAGTATAGTCACAATAAAGCAGGTGGCACCGGCGATTATAAGGAAACGGTTGTGGAAAATTCGCTTATAGAACATCTCAATAGAGCGGCTGGTAAATGCATAGTAAATCATAGACATTACTAGTCCTAAAAATCCTGCCGTCCCTGCGCAACCGTCAGCCTGGTTTATAATGTAAACCAAAAACGCAGGTAACGAAACACCCACACCGATGAGTGCGGCATTTATTATCCGTCTGACATCAAACATTTTACTGCCGATATTCCACGGAGGTGTGGTCATAGTACTGTTGTCGGCGGTTTCGAATCCCAACGCTGCAATGGGGAACAGTAATGTGAAAATCGACCCCAAAAGCATTAATTGAGGTGAAAGGAACGACGCACCGAAAAATATCATACACAGTAAAACTGCGGTGAATACAGCAGTACAGAGTGTGACATAGTATTCTGCGTATTTTGTAAAGTTGGCAAATATTCCGCGTGAATTTTTAATTGCTCTTACAATTGAGATAAAGCGGTCATCAGCAACAACAATGTCAGCATTACCTTTGGCAACGTCGGTGCCGGTTTTACCCATCGCACAGCCAACATCGGCAATTGCCATCGGAGCGTGGTTTGCTGCACTGTCGGCAGTAATAAGCACGGTTTCTTCTACGGAATGTAGTGCGTTAACAAATCTCACACGCTGTTCGGGTGAAAATCTTGCACAAACCTTGATTTTCTTAACAATTGAAATCAATTCTTCGTCGTTAAGCTCGTCCAAATGCTCGCCTGTAATGGCTAAATCATCAGACTGTAAAATGCCCAATTGCTCGGCAACAGAGCTTGCGGTGTTAATATGGTCGCCTGTAAACATAACGGTTGAAATGCCTGCTTTACGGCAAAGGGCGATTTCATCTGAAGTGCCTTTACGTTCACGGTCAGTAAGTCCCAAAAGCCCTAAAAACTGCAAACCGTTTTCCAAAAGCTCACTCGAGGCTTCGCTCGGAACTTCGTCTAATATTTTATAGGAAATTGCCAGCACACGCATGCCTTTAGAGCACATTTCCTCGTATGCTTTAGTAATAACTTCGCTGTCGGCATCAACGCAAAGTTCCAAAACAATGTCAGGAGCACCGCGTACAATCGCAAACGGTTTACCCTCAATCATATTGACTGTGGTTTTGATTTTGCGTTCGGGAGTCAACGGAATACAGTTCATTCTGGGGAATTCCGAGTCAAAATCAGCCTTTACAATATTTAAATATCTTGCCGATGCCGAAACCAAGGCGGCTTCGGTATGGTCGGTATTGTCACTGTTTTGAGCGTCACAACTCAAAGCACCGAAACGCATGGCAACTTCGCATTGCTTGGATATGTTGTCTGAACTAAGGTCGATAAAACGGTTACCGTCAAAGACTTCACGCAGAACCATTTTATTTTGGGTGAGTGTGCCGGTTTTGTCGGCACAAATCACGGTAACACCTGCTAATTTTTCGATTGTTGAGGAGTCAAAAATAGTTGCACGGTCTTTTTGAAGCCTTTTAATACCTAACGACAGCATCAAGGCTATACGTGCCGAGAAATTTTCAGGAATAACGGCAATAGAGAAGCAAACCGCAAGAATTACGGCTTCTAAAAACTTGCCCCAACCCAAACTTCCCGAAACAACAAAAGTACCAAACAAAACTAATAAAAAGCAGGCGGCATAGCAGGATGCGTTAAATACCTTTAAAAATCCGCTAAAACGGTCGGTTATGCGGTCTTGAACGCCTTTGCGAGTGAACACGCGGTCACGCTTGACATGACGGCGTACTTCGGCGTTTTCACCTGTTTCGGTAACAACTGCCAATGCTTCGCCGGTTATGCAATAGCATCCGCAGTAAACCATATTGCTACGCTCTGTGACGGCACTATGGTCTTCAAGCAGAAGGGAATGGTCTTTTTGAACCGAAACCTCTTCTTTTTCACCGATAAGTACCGATTCATCGCATCTTAAAACAAATGAACTGATAAGTCTTGCATCGGCAGGGACAAAGTCACCCTCGTTTAATTTGATAATATCGCCGGGTACAAGAGTTACAGCGTCTACAGTTTTTTCCACACCGCTTCTGATAACACGTGCAGTAGTGTTGATTTTGTTTTTTAAGCGGAAAAGCATATTGATACAGCGATACTGTGAATATACAAAGACTGCCTCTTTTATTGCCAAAACCACAAGGGCTGCAATTGGAATCCAAAAGCGGTTGGTGCCAAGTACCAATTCACGTAATACAAATATTATAAACAAACAAAGAAGAACAATAACCGAAGGCTTTTTAAGTTGATTTGTTAAAGCATTTAAAAGGCTTAATTCCTGGTCGCTTACAAAAAGGTTTTGACCGTACTCATGAAGACGGTCAGCGGCTTCATGGTCAGAAAGTCCCTTTTCAGCGTCAGTTTTAAGCTCGGTTATAACTTCTTCGGGCGTAGCGTTATGCCATATCATAAAAGAGTCTCCTCTCTTGATAATAGAAATATATATATAAATTATACTACATTCTTACATAAATTGCAATTGTTTTTAAATTTTGAAAAAAGTGTTTAAATTTATGATAAGATGTGATACAATGTATCAAATAAAGTTAATATTATAAAGTGAGGGAATATTTTGGATTGGACCGAGATTAAAATACGTGTACCGGTAGAATGTACCGAAACTGCCGAGGCTATTGCCAATATGACTGTGCCTTACGGAATTTATACCGAAGATTATTCAAATTTAGAGCAGGATGCATTAGATATTGCTCATATTGATATGATTGATGAAGATTTAATAAAAAAAGACCGTACAGTGTCAATCATCCATATTTATATCAGTGATGAGGAAAATCCGTTTGAGGCGGTCGCTTACTTAAAAGAGCAGTATTCTGCTGCAGGTATAAGCAGCGAAATTGATACCGACAGTATCAGTGAAAAAGAGTGGGCAGATAACTGGAAAAAGTTTTTTAAGACCACCGAAATTGGTGAAAAACTGGTAATCAGACCGAGTTGGGAAGAATACGATAATAAAGATGATAGGGTAGTGTTGAGTATTGACCCCGGTGCCGCTTTCGGCACAGGCACACACGCTACAACCAAAATGTGCCTGCAACTGTTGGAAAGCTATATAAAAATAGGCACAACAATGCTTGATATCGGTTCAGGTTCGGGAATTTTGAGTATTGCAGGTGTGCTTTTGGGTGCCGAAAAGGCAGACGGTGTTGATATTGACCCTGTTGCCGTTAAGGTTGCCGCAGAAAACGCCGAACTTAATAATGTAAGAAACAAAACCAACTACATTTTGGGTGACCTTTGCGATAAAATCAGCGAAAAATATGATGTTGTTTGTGCAAACATCGTTGCCGACGTTATAATTTCACTTTTGGAAAATGTCGAGCAGTTTATGAAGGATGACAGCGTTTTTATTTGCTCGGGTATTATTGATATTCGTGAGAATGATGTAAAATCAGCATTTGAAAAGTTCGGATTCGAGATAATCGAGGACGTTGAGTGTGAAAACTGGCGTGCATTCGCCACAAGAAAAAGGAGATAAATTATGCTTCAGTTTGAAGAGCAAAAGGCGAGGTTAACTGCCGTTACAAACGATATAAAAGAGCTTGGCGATGCTTTGGGGTTAGATTATCTTCGTCGCGAGATTGAGTCGTTAGAGGTGCAGGCATCAGCACCCGGCTTTTGGGATAACCTTGAAAAAGCACAGGAAATTCAGCAAAAGACCAGCCGTTTAAAATTAAAGGTTGAGAAATATGAGAAGTTGCAGTCGCTTTACGAGGATACATTGGTACTGATTGAAATGGCAGACGAAGAGGGCGACCTTTCAATGCTTGACGAAATCACGGCTGGCGTTGATGAGGCATTGGAAAGCCTTGAAGAGCAACGTTTGTCAACTTTACTTGTCGGTGAATATGACAATAATAACGCAATTTTGACCTTCCATGCAGGTGCCGGCGGCACTGAGGCTCAGGATTGGGCATCAATGTTGGTGCGTATGTATCAGCACTGGGGTGAACGTCACGGTATGAAGGTTAATATGGTTGACTTTTTGGACGGTGAAGAAGCCGGTTTAAAGAGTGCGGTTTTGACCTTTACGGGTGAAAACGCTTACGGATACTTAAAGGGTGAAAACGGTGTTCACCGCCTTGTCCGTATTTCTCCGTTTGACTCGTCGGGCAGACGCCATACCTCTTTTGCATCGTTAGAGGTTATGCCTGAAATCACCAATGATGTTAATATCGAAATCAGGGATGAGGACTTAAGGGTTGACACCTACCGTTCAAGCGGTGCGGGCGGTCAGCACGTTAATAAGACCGAGTCAGCAATTCGTATTACTCACTTGCCGACCGGTATCGTTGTTGCCTGCCAAAATGAGCGTAGTCAGATTCAAAACCGTGAAGTTGCAATGACAATGCTTCGTTCAAAGTTGGTTGAGATTAAGGAAAGAGAACACTTGGAAAAAATCGAGGATATTAAGGGTGTTCAAAAGGAAATTGCATGGGGCTCACAGATTAGGTCTTATGTGTTTATGCCGTATACCTTGGTTAAAGACCACCGTACAGGTTTCGAGTCGGGTAACGTCGGTGCTGTAATGGACGGTGCTTTGGACGGCTTTATTAACGCTTATTTAAAAGCCGCCTCTAAAAATGAACTTGGCGATTTTTCGTCTGACGATTAGTAAAATAAATAACAAAAACACACGCCTGAAGTTAAAGTTCAGGCGTGTGTTTTTTATCTTCTGTACAAATAATTCAAACGTTTATACTGCTCGCGGTTTAGTGAGTTTAACTGTTCTTTTGTCAAACGGTAGGTCCAGTTGCCTTCGGCTTGACCGGGTCTGTTAATTCTTGTGTCCGAACCGTATTTCAGTAAATCTTGAATCGGGAAAATAACTGTACTGGCATGGCTTGCCATCATAGTCGCAATTATTCTGTCATAGCAAGCGTCCCAGTTTTTATCAAAATATCCGCAATATTCAAGCATCCCTTTTCGAGTTTCCTCGCTCAACTCCCAAACGTAGCCTAAAAGGGTGTTGTTATCGTGTGTGCCGGTATAGGCAATGCAGTTTTCGGGGTAGTTGTGTGGTTGATGCGGTGAGTCACAGTCGGATAAAAATCCAAATTGAAACACTCTCATACCGGGGAAACCACTGTATTTAACAAGGTCGGTCACCTCGGGTGTGATGTCACCTAAATCTTCGGCAATGATAAAGTTTTCACCGCTGATTTCGTTTATCATATCTATAAAATCTTTACTGGGACCTTTGACCCATTTGCCTTCCTTGGCAGTTTTGGCAGTGGCGGGTACACTCCAGTAGGATTCTAACCCGCGAAAATGGTCAATTCTAACTCCGTCAAAAAGGGTAAACATATTTTGAAGTCTTGCTTTCCACCAACTGTATTTGTCAGCCTTCATTTTATCCCAATCATATAAAGGGTTACCCCAAAGCTGGCCGTCAGCCGAAAAATAGTCGGGCGGTACGCCGGCAACATCGGTCGGTTTATATTCATCGTCAAGTAAAAATAAATCCTTGTTACCCCAAACATCACTGCTGTCGTAAGCCACATAGATCGGAATATCACCGATAATTTTAACACCTTTAGAGTGTGCGTAATCTAAAATAAGTCCCCATTGACGGAAGAATTCATACTGAATAAAGTACCACATAAAGAGAACAGCACTGTCAGGGGTTTCTGCAGTCCACTCGGTCCATTCCTTTTGATTATTGGCGGACTTCAAACTCATAAATTCACAGCATTGCTTTATGTAAGGCTTCTTTTCGATAAATTCTAAAATTTTACTGCGGTCGTAAACCCTTTTTGATGCGGTTAAAAGCAAGTCCATACGTTCAGTGCGTAAACGCTCGAATTCGCAGGAATAGGGTGTTTTTTGCTTGGCGTTTTCTAATTCTTGGGCAGTGATTAGACTCTGTTCAAAAAGAATTTCGGGGTCAATAAAAAACGGGTTTCCGCCAAAAGCAGAATATGATTTATAAGGTGAGTTGCATTCGTCAACCATACTGAAAGGTAATACCTGCCAGTATGAAAAACCGCAGGATGCCAAAAAGTCAATAAAACTTTTTGCCTCTTTACCGAAAGTGCCGATGGAATATTCACCGGGCAGGGAAGATATGTGCATTAAAACACCACTTGCACGTGCCATATATAAAACTCCTTTGTATTAAATAATCAAAATTAAACTAAACAAATTAAAGCCGCTAAATTTCCTCGTTGACCGTTTGTTTGGCGGTGAGAGAAAAAGTCCTCGTGTAAACATTTGGTGCAAAGGTCGGTGACTGAAATATTTTGAGGATTAATACCTGCCAAAATCAGTGTGCGGCGGTTAATTTCCCATAAATCAATGTGGTATTTTCCGTTTTTGTCATCGGTTATGCAGTCACTAAGGTCTATATCGTTCATTTTAATAAATTCGTCATAAACAGGTGAGTCAACCTCAAAACAGCATTTACCAATTGAGGGTGCGATACCGCATCTTATGTCTTTTGGATTACAACCGAAGTTTTCGCTCATCTTCTCCACGGTTTTCCTGCCGATTTGTCCTACCGTGCCTCTCCAACCTGCGTGCGAAGAAGCGATAACGCTTTTTATGGGGTCGTAAAAAAGTAACCCTACACAGTCGGCATACTGTGTAACTAAAGTCAAACCCGGAACATTAGTAATAAGTCCGTCAACGTCCTCATAATCACGCTCACAAATAATACCTTTTCCCGCATCTTTTTCAGTTACAATTCTGATATTAGTTGTGTGTGTTTGGTGTGACAGTACGCATTTTTTGTAATCAGTGCCTAAAGCGTTACAAATTCTTTTGTAGTTTTCGGTAACTGATAAGGGATTGTCACCTCGTGAAAAGGACATATTCATTGTAGAAAATATCCCTTCTGAAACACCGCCGTGACGGGTGGTGTAGCAGTGTGCAACGCCGTCAACTGATAGCGAAGGAAAGGTGAGGTAAACCAAACCGTTTTTATCGTGGATGTTCAAATTATTGCTTGTCATAAAACGCCTCACTTGTTTCCGTTTAAATTAATAGAACTGTCGGTTTTAATGTTAAAGCCGCCGTCGTAACACATGGCTATAACAGTGCCGACGGTGTCGGTGCGGTACACCTTTGAACCAATACTGTTAAGCCTTGTAATCGTGTCAGAGTGTGGGTGGTTGTAGGAGTTACCAACACCGCAAGAAATCACCGAAGCTAACGGCGTAACCGCTTGCAAAAATTCTTCATTAGAGGAGTTTTCACTGCCGTGGTGACCAACCTTTAAAATATCAGCATCAAGGTTGATTTTTGAATTTAGCATATCCAATTCTGCCGGCTTTTCACAGTCGCCGGTGAAAAGGATTGTGTTGGTGAAGCAATTAACCAAAAGCGACAGTGACCAATCGTTCATATCACTGTAAACCGCATTTTCAAAGGGTGATAAAGCAGTAATATCATAAGTTTCAGTTTGAGCAATAATCGTGTCGGTGTTAAGTTTTAAGGTTCGGCAGTTTTCTTTTTCGATTGCCTCGTTAACATCGCGGAAAATACCGGTATTAGGTTCGTATTCAGTGGGTAAATTAGGCAAACAAACCGTCAAAACGTGGAATTCGTCAAATATATCCTCAGCACCGCCAATATGGTCTTCATGAGGGTGAGTGAGAACAAAATAATCAACTGTTTCAATATTTAACTCGTCAAGATAATCGGCAATTAAAGGTCCGTCGGCACGGTTGCCCGCGTCAATAAGCATAGTTTTTCCGTCAGGGAATAAAATAAGAGAACAATCTGCCTGCCCGACATCGAAAAAGTAAACAGTCATTTTGTCGGCAGATATAATACTTCCTTTGTCTTTGCAACCGACAAAAGTTAAAATCAATAAAATTGAAAGAAAAACAGATACAACCCGTTTCATAGACACTCCTTAATACATAATATAGTATTATTATATATTTTATATTTTATTTATATTTAAGTCAAGAGGGAACAGTAGTTATATATTTTTTTGATTGTAATAAAAAACAAAACAATAACTTTTGAATAACAAAAATTTACATAAAAACATTAAATTACCTTTAATATAAATAAAACGTCGGCTCACAATAATATTGCAAACGCAAATTTTAAAGAAGGAGGGAAACCACAATGACAGTAGTACCTGAGGCAAAGGAAGCACTTAACCGTTTTAAGATGGAGGCTGCTAACGAGGTTGGCGTAAATCTTAAGCAGGGTTACAACGGTGATTTGACCGCAAAACAGGCTGGCTCTATCGGCGGACAGATGGTTAATAACATCTGTCCTGTACGACATATGAATTTCACTCGTAAAAATCGCACTGTAAAAGGCTATGAAAGGCAGATTACATACGGATTTAGAGTGGTTGTATAGACATTATTAAAGGCACGAACTTTCCACAGTTCGTGCCTTTAGTGACGTTAAATATTAAGATTTTTAAACTCGGCATTGGTGACATTGGTTAGGATATCTATATTTTCTTTTTTCCAAAAATCAGACCCATCATCAAAAAAATATTTGTCCTTACGCTTCTTGAAAAAGCGGTATGGCTGCATTGTTGTATTATCATAAATATTGCAAATATCACAAACCGAAACAAGTTCAGGTA
>JAZRQE010000044.1:0-48196 GCA_045649545.1 Acutalibacteraceae bacterium | reverse complement strand
TCAGCTATTTCTCTCTGGGTAAGACCATCGTTAACCAATTCTTTTACGATAGGCAATAATTCTTGTACTTTTTCATATTTTCTAGGCATAATAAAACCTCCTATGGTAGTGTTTTAATTCTACCATAGGAGATCCTTTTTTCTATTGTCCGTTTTTAACGGACTTGTGCAAATTCTACACATCCTTTTAGTTTTCGTGTTTGTTCTATTTCTTTCAAGTAGCGTCCTTTTGGGTGCAACTCATAATAGTGGGATTTTGTTGTGTAACAAACAATAATTTTTACGCTTCACCCATCTGAGAGCCGGTAGGATTCACAATACTAAATCCAACATTTACAAGGTGGTCTGCAACACGCTCTAATCCCAATATAAAGGAGGAATAATATGGGCTCACATCAGCACTACAGTTCCCTTCAGCAAGGCGAGCAAAATGCCTTGCAATAAATTGCTTCTTCATACTGTCAACATCTTCCTCAAGAACGGTCAATTCAGATAATTCTTCCTTGTTTAAGAGCTTAAATGCATCCTTAGATATGGCAAACATCTGCATAATATGCTCACGCATTTCAGCGATGCTACTGTGTGCTTCATCTGAAAACTCAATCTTCTTATTAAGCATTTCGGCACCGATTTCGTGAAAATTCTCTGCATTGTCACCAATACGCTCAAGGTCATTTAAAACGTGAAAATACGCACCTATCAACTTTTCATCGCTTTCTTCCACAGTGGCCGATAGTTTGATTAAAAATTGTGTTAATGCACGGTTTGTAAAGTCAATAACCTCTTCATTTGCACATATTTTTTCACCATATTCTATCGAGCCGTTATCAATGGCATTAAATGACAGACGGATATTTTCCTCCACCAATCCAAGCATATATTCGATTTCTTTTTTAACTTGCATAAGTGCAACAGGAGGGGTAGCTAACAATCTGTCATCAACATATTTAAGTGTAAATGTTTTCTCATCTTCCTTATTATCCTTAATCACCTTACAAGAATACTTCACAAGTTGCTTTACAAACGGAAGCAATAAACAGGTGGTAGTAACATTAAATATAACATGGAAAATAGAAACTCTCATCTGAAGCGACATCGGGTCACTACCGGGAAATAACGAAACTAAAAACTCTACCACAGGTTCTCTAAACATCCAAATTAAAATAGCAAATAATATTGTTCCTACTGTATTGAATGTAAAGTGGATAAGTGCAACTCGCTTTGAATTAGCATTGGCGCCAACACAAGCCAACAAGGCTGTTACACAAGTACCAATATTTGCACCCAAAACTATAAACAACGCCATATCAAGTGGCAACACACCGGCACCAACCATTGTGATAACGACACCGGTAGCAGCCGACGAGCTTTGAATCAAAGCGGTAAAGATAACACCAACCAAAATTAAAAGCAACGGGAAATCGATTTTTTGGAAAATACTTGCAAAGACATTTTCAACTAGCTCATTACCAAAGGCTTGGTCGCTGCTCATAACCTCAAGTCCGACGAAGATAAGGCCCAAACCACAACAAAGATTACCAGCAATTTTAATCTTTTCCTTTTTAAAAAAGCCCATCATGACACCTGCAAAAGCAAGAAAGTACATTGCCATGTTAAAATAATCATTCTTAAGTGCCACTAACACGCCGGTAATGGTTGTACCAATGTTAGCGCCCATAATAATAGGTGTAGCCTGCATTAAGGTCATAACACCGGCATTTACCAAACCGATAACCATTACAGAGGTTGCAGATGAACTTTGAATAATTGCTGTTACTCCTGCACCTATACCAACACCTGAAAAACGATTGTTACTTATTTTTTCAAGCAATCGTTTCATTCCTTGTCCTGCACTTTTCTCCAAGGCATCACCCATAAAGTTCATGCCGACAATAAATATGCCAATACCCGCCAGAAGCCATATAAGGCTTTGAAATAATTGCATAATCTGTTCTGAAGATAACATAATTTTCCTTCCTTTCCTACACTGTTATTATAACGCTTGCATTTTAATAAGTAAAATAGTATAATATTATATAATTCATATAAATTTTGTTATGTGAGGTTATTTATGACAATACGACATCTAAAAGTTTTTATTTGTGTTTGCAAGCACTGCAGTATGACAAAAGCAGCAGAGGAATTATTCATCGCCCAACCCGCAGTCAGCAATACCATTTCCGAAATCGAGAAAAACTATAACATAAGACTGTTTGAGCGTATAAACAAGCGTCTATTCCTAACCGACGAAGGTAAACACCTGCTTATAAAAGCTCAAGAAGCTGTTTTGGCCTTCGAAGAATTTGAAGAGCAAGCTTTTGACTCCTCTACAAAACCGCTTTTAAGAATCGGTTCTTCATTGACTATAGGTAAACAAAAGATACCTTGGCTTTTAAAGAAACTTAAAGAAAAATTTCCCGATATCAATTTCCAGGTTTCTATTAACCAAACCTCTGTAATAGAAAGTAAGATTTTAAACGGTATGTTGGATTTTGCCTTTATTCAGGGTAAGCCTTCAGACCCAAACATAAAATCTCGCCTTGTGGATTTTAATACTTTTATTGCCGTTTGCGGAAAAAAGTACAACATTCCTAGTACTGTGACTCTTGCCGAACTTTGCAGGTATGATTTACTGCTTCGTAACGATGAGAGTGTATCACGTGAATTTTTGGATAATATTTTCGCGCTTGAAAATATTGTTGTAACTCCTGTTATGGAATCTATCAGCAATCAGGCGCTTATTTCTGCCGCGGCACAAAACCTTGGTGTCGCCATTATGCCTGAGGCCTTGCTTACCCACCAGCTTAACAATGGCGGACTTCGTAAAATCACGGTTTCAGACTATGAATTTATGCGAAACTCATATCTTATTTACCACAAGGATAAATCTTTCAGTTCGCTCAAAAAAGAAATATTCGATTTTTGTTACAAAAACTACAGGAACAAACAACTACCCTCCGACATATAATATCCAAAATGTCCTCAAAAATTTTTCTATGGAATTATCTTTGAGTAGCTTTAAGCATTTCAGATACTCGTAACAAGTGGGAAAATGATATACATTTCCCCTGCTTTTTACGGTATGGGACAAAATTAAAAGCTGTGTAGAAAATTTCTACACAGCTTTAGTTTTTATAATCTATTCAACTTCTCTTGTGGTCAAGAATGCAACTGTACGTTCAACCGAGTCTTTGGAGTTGCCCCAATCCTCATTACCATTACTGCGGTAATCGAACATATCGGAAAAATGTTGCAAATCATTTGCCAGTTCTACCAAATAATCCTCACAAAGCTTTTCGGTAACTTTAATAAACTCTTTTCGATTTTTCTTTGAGATATTATCGGACGCCATAACTAAATCTTTACAATGCTCCAAACAAATGTGCGGTTGCTCGGAATATAGGTTTCTAAACTCCTTTTCCTTTTCCCAAAGCAAGCACACATTAGCCACAATATGCTCCATATTGCGGTTAAGCTTATTGCAAACGAAACAGCTTTTCTGCCTTACCTCACCTTTTTTAAGTTTGGAAGACTTTGAAACACCGTCAGATGCTATCTGTGCCAAATGACTTTTAAGCATTATTGCAATGGTCAACTTCTTACTGTTTTTGAGCATTTGACCGTAATGGTAACGGCAAAAGCCGACCTTATTTGTTTCAATGCGAACATCAGGTTCCATCATAGCGGCACCGGTAATATAGGTTACCGAGCGTTCCTCAAGCATATTACGAAGTCGGCACACGGGACAACCCTCTTTAGGCTCGAACACATCACTTATCGGAATACTCGTAATATCGTCACGCATCCAATTCACCTCAAATATCGTTTTTGATTAAGTCCTCATAGGTTTCACGCTTGATAATAACCCTTGACTCACCGTTATTAACCATAACTGCGGCAGGACGGCACAAGCGGTTATAGTTGCTTGCCATTGAGTAGTTATATGCACCGGTAGTAAGCACAGCCAATATATCACCGACCTCAGGAGTCTGCATCGGTGCGTTTTCCTGAATCAAGTCACCGCTTTCACAACATTTACCGGCAACTGTACCAATAAAACTTTTCGGTTGAGCATACTTATTTGCAATTTCAATGTCGTATTCAGCCTGATACAAAGCATAACGCGGGTTATCAGCCATACCGCCGTCAATTGCAACATAAGTACGGACATCCTTAATGGTTTTAACTGCACCTACAGTATAAAGCGTCAAGCCTGCCTCGCCGACAATTGAACGTCCCGGCTCGATATAAATTTTAGGCATCGGGAAATTTAACTCTTTGGAAGCATTTTTAAGCGTTTCGGACACCTTTTCCATAAAAACTTTAAAAGGTAAAGCATCGTCACTTTCAACATACTTTACACCGAATCCGCCGCCTAAATCAAGCTCGCCGAGGGTAATGCCACTTTCCTTACGGAAATCATTCATAAAGTTTAACATTATGAATGCGGCATCGCAAAACGGCTCGGTCTCAAAAATCTGCGAACCGATATGACAGTCAAAACCACAAAGGTTAATATTTTCGCACTCTACCGCTTTTAAGGCCATCTCCATAGCCTCGCCGTTTTCGAGTGCAAAACCGAACTTGGAGTCAATCTGACCGGTACGGATATAATCGTGTGTATGACAGTCAACACCCGGTTTTATACGAAGCATTATATTAGCCTTAATATTAAGTTTTTTAGCAATTTTTTCAATTGTTTCGAGTTCGGTTGCGTTGTCAACAATAATGCGTCCTACACCGTTACTTAAAGCGTATTTTAATTCATCAGGTGTTTTATTGTTGCCGTGGAACATTATATTTTTCGGGTCGAAACCTACCGATAAAGCGGTATAAAGCTCACCGCCCGAAACAACATCACAGCCCAAACCCTCGCTCGCTACAATGCGGTACATTTCCTTGCAGGAAAAGGCTTTACTTGCAAACATAGCCATTCCGTTACCGTCGTAAAACTCATCAATAGACGCTTTAAACGCACGGCAGTTTTTTCTTATATGTACCTCATCAAAAACATAAAGCGGTGTACCGTACTGCTTTGCCAATTCAACACAGTCGGCATTACCAAAGGTCATATTGCCTTTAGCGCTTATTCCCACGCTTTCACTAATCATTTACTATCCCTCATTTATCTCATCAAGAATACTTCTAATTGTATCAGCACCCTCACCATTCTCGGCTGAAAACGGTATCATAGGCACATTCGACACAAAGGACATTTCCGACTTTAACATTTCCATATTCTTTTCACGTTCTTTAGTCTTTAGCTTATCAACCTTGGTAAGCACAATGACAATCGGAAAACCGTTATCGCTTAAGAAGTGAAGCATATCAATGTCATCTTTAGTAGGCTTGTGGCGGGCATCAATCAACTGGAATACAACCCTTATATCGCGGTTGCTTGAAAAGTAGCCCTCCATAAGTTCTCCCCAACGCTGACGCTCCTCAAATGAAACCTTGGCAAAGCCGTAACCCGGCAAATCAGCAAGACGGACATTTTCGCATTTAAAAAAGTTTACAGTTGCGGTTTTGCCCGGCTTATTACTTGTTCTCGCAAAGGATTTTCGGTTAAAAACCTTATTTATGAGCGAAGATTTTCCAACATTACTGTGACCGGAAAAGCAAACTTCAGGCATATTAGACGGAATAAGACCCTTTGCAGTACCGCACGAAGTCTCAAACTCAGCTTTGTTGTAGTTCATTATGTTTCACCTCTTAATTGTGAACTGTTGTCATATTATTTTGTTTTACAGACAAATTATAAAGCATTGACGGAGTCTGTTCTTTTACTTCGGGCATTGAAACCAATGCTTCAGGTAAAAGCTCGTCAATTGTTTCTACTGCCTTGAACTCGACGTTTTCCTTGACAATATCGTCAACCTCGTCTAAATTAGGCAGATTTTCAATCGGGATAAACACCTTTTTAATTCCGTTACGGTATGCCGCCATAGACTTCTCTTTAAGTCCTCCAATCGGCATAACCCGACCGCGTAAAGTTACCTCACCCGTCATAGCAATATCACGGCGTACCGGTGTTCCGGTCAACGCCGACACAATGGCAGTAACCATTGTAACACCTGCCGACGGACCGTCTTTCGGCACAGCGGCCTCAGGCGCGTGGATATGAATATCTAAAGTTTTATAAAATTCCTTATCAATACCGAACATATCGGCACGGCTTCTCACACAAGTGATTGCCGTATGAGCCGATTCCTTCATAACTTCACCCAACGAACCGGTTAATTCTAATTTACCGGTACCGGGTACACAGGCAACCTCCATTTGAAGCAGCTCACCGCCCACACTTGTCCAAGCCAAACCGTTAACCAAACCGATTTCGTCCTTCTTCTGCAACACATCAGGCTTGTACTTTTCGGTACCAAGCATTTCGTGAAGTGTGGCTACTGTGACTCTTACCTTATCCTCGCCCGAAACAATTTTTGCAGCAGCCTTGCGGCAAATCTTTGCAATAGTACGGTCAAGACGGCGAACGCCCGCCTCACGGGTGTAAGCATCAATCAGTTTGTATACTGCTTCATCTGAAAACTTCAACTGTGTTGCAGTTAAACCAACCGCTTTAATCTGTTTCTTTACAAGATGCTGTTTTGCAATTTGGAACTTCTCCTCGCGGGTATAACTGCCAAGTTCAATCAATTCCATTCTGTCAAGCAGGGGTCCTGGAATTTCACTAGCATCGTTAGCGGTTGTGATAAACAATGTACGGCTTAAATCAAACGGCATATCAACATAATGGTCGAAGAAAGTACCGTTTTGCTCACTGTCCAAAATCTCAAGCATAGCCGAAGATGGGTCACCTTTATAAGAAGAGCCTAATTTATCAATTTCATCAAGCAAAATTACGGCATTTGAACTGCCAGCCTGCTTTACTGCATTGATAATTCTACCCGGCATTGCGCCGATATAGGTTTTACGGTGACCGCGAATTTCCGCCTCATCACCGACACCGCCTAAAGCAACTCTGGCGTATTTTCTGCCCATACATTCGGCAACCGACTTTACAATCGAGGTTTTACCGACACCCGGAGGGCCAACAAGACAGATAATCTGTCCCTTAACCTCGGGAACGAGAGTATGTACAGCCAAAAGTTCAATAATACGTTCTTTAACCTTTTTAAGACCGTAATGCTCACGGTCGAGGATTTTTTGAGATTTATTTAAATCAATTTTACCTTCGGTATAAACACCCCAAGGCAATTTCAAACATGTGTCAATATAGTTAAGCACCACCGTCGCCTCGTGCGAGCCTGACGGCATCTTCTGATACCTGTCAACCTCTTCGCGAAGTCTTTTCTTAACCTCGTCAGACGCCTTTAACTCACTTATTTGACGGTAATATTTCTCACATTCCTCTTCGGGACCTTCGTTTCCGTAAAGTTCCTCGTTTATAACCTTTAATTGTTCGCGAAGATAATATTCACGCTGATTTTGGTCAATATTTCCCCTGACCTTTTCGTTGATTTTGGCGTCTATCGCCATAATCTCTTTTTCTCGTTTTAAAAGTGTAATAACCAACTTCAAACGCTTTTTGGGGTCAAGCTGTTCTAAAATATACTGCTTATCGTCATAATCAACCGGTAAATTATGGGTAATAAAGTCGGCCAAATGACCGATATCGTCACTTGCAACAACCTCCATAATCACATCCGGTGCGATTTTAGGTACAGTATGAGCAAACTCGTCAAAGGCAGATTTTGCATTACGCAAAAGTGCCTCGTTATATACTTCTCTACCCTTAATCGGCTCATCATCAAGACGTACAATGTCGGAATAAAGTGCGGGTTCCATATTGGTAACACGCTTTAATTCGGCACGGTAGCACCCTTCGACCAACACACGGACAACATCACCCTGAACGCGTGCAATCTGTCGGATTTTAGCCACACAACCGATTGTGTAAAGGTCGTTCTCCAACGGCTCCTCAATAGCGATATCGCGTTGAGTAACCAAGAAAATACGGCGGTTTGCCGCCATTGCAATATTAAGTGCCTCAATTGATTTTTTACGTACAACATCAAAATGAACAACGGTTTTAGGGTATACAACAATACCTCTTAACGCCATTGTTGGTATATTAAAAATGGGTTCAATATTTGTTTGCATTAAGTAAATACATCCTTTTGAATATTAGTTATGTAATTATACTATAACAACAAAGATTTTGCAACTAAATAGTTTTAATTTTTAATAATTGGAAATATTTTTGATAAAAAAATAAACCCCCTGCTTTATCACTTTAAAAGCAGAGGATTTTTATTTTATTTCGATATCTTACTAATCAAATCTCTGTGCAAATCCCAAAGTTTTTGAGAAAGGTCAACATAGTATTTATGCGGTTTCTCAAAACGTTGAACTTCCTCCCACAATGACTCAACCTGCTGTTCACGGTAATCACGTATTTCAGTAGCGTTGGGACACTTATATATAAGCTCTCCGTTTTTAAAAATCGGCACCTGCAAAGGTCTTGCAATAAAGTCGTATACCACCTTACGCTTCCAAGTGAACTCTGGGTCAAAAATTTCGTAATCCTTAGTATCGTCGATAACTTCATCGTGTAAAGTTATAACGTCTGCAATCGCCTTGCCGCTTTCTCTGTCAAACAGTCTCCACGACTGCTTAAAGCCGGGCAAGGTAATCTTTGAGGTGTTTTCACTTAACTTAATTCGAGGGATAATGTTTCCATCCTTATCCTCAACACCCGAAAGCTTATAAACACCGCCGAACACCGCCTCACTCGACGCAGTAATCAAACGCTCGCCAACACCAAACATATCAACCTTGGCACCCTGCATAAGCATATCGCGAATGAGATACTCATCCAACGCGTTGGAAACACAGATAGCACAGTCGGGATAACCTGCATCGTCAAGCATTTTTCTTGCTCGTTTTGAAAGATAGGTTATATCACCGCTGTCAATTCTGATACCCAAAGGACGTTTGCCCTGAGGTTTTAACACTTCGTCTGCAACCTTTATAACATTGGGAATACCCGACTTTAATGTATCATAGGTGTCAACCAAGAAAAGGCTTTTTTCACCGTAAACCTCAGCATAGGCTTTAAATGCCTCGTACTCCGAGTCAAAAAGCTGAATCCAACTATGAGCCATTGTGCCGGAAACCGGAATATTAAAATCCTTGCCGGCTTTTACACAGGATGTACCGACACATCCGCCAATATAAGCCGCCCTCGCTCCCAAAACCGAAGCATCTGCACCGTGGGCACGTCTTGCACCAAACTCCATAACAGCTCTGCCTTGAGCAGCACGTACGATACGGTTTGCTTTAGTTGCAATAAGCGACTGATGATTGATAGTCAGCAACACTAACGTTTCAATTAAAAACAACTGAATAATCGGTCCGCGTACAGTGACAATCGGCTCTTTTGGAAAAATCGGTGTACCTTCAGGCACTGCCCACATATCACAAGTGAATTTAAAATTTTCCAAATACTCTAAAAACTTATCATCAAAGAGGTTTTGCGACCTCATATACTCAATATCAGCCTTGGTAAAAGAAAGACCTTTAAGCTCATTTATAAGCTGATTTAAGCCTGCCATAATAGCAAAACCACCGTCATCAGGCACACGGCGAAAAAACATATCAAAATAAGCTACCGTATCCTCGTGACCTTTAAGAATAGCACCGTTTGCCATGGTAGCCTCATAAAAGTCCATAAGCATTGCGTGGTTAATCATAGTCCTTCTCCTTTTGATAATTTACTTAAAGTACATATTAAGGTCGCACTTAATCATACCGTTATAGAGTTTACGTTTCTTATCGGGTTTTGTACCGAAAAACTTTTCAAACTCATCATGCGGACTGATAACGTAATACTTTTTGCCCGCCTCTCGCACAAAAACCTTACCCATAACGCCGTAAAGCTCCTCTGCGGCACGTATGTCAAGCAATCTCTCTCCGTAAGGAGGGTTGGTTATAACGAGCGTTCTGCCTTCGGGCAGTTTAAAATCACGAACATCCCGCACTTCTGCGGTGACGTACTTTTCAACACCGGCTTTTTTAGCGTTTTCAAGTGTTAATTTTACACATTCGGGGTCGATATCATAACCGTGAGCCTCAAACTCAATATTAGGTAAAATTCTATCCATAGCAGCGGCTCTTTGCTCACGCCAAACGCTCTCAGGGATAAACGAAAAACGCTCTGCGGCAAAATGCTGTCTTAAACCGGGTGCCTGCTTTTTAGCCATTAAAGCGGCTTCTATAAGAATTGTACCGCTACCGCAAAACGGGTCATAAATCTTGGTATCAGGGTAAATACGAGCCAAGTCACACATAGCAGCAGCCAACGTTTCCTTAATCGGTGCCGCATTAGAAGTTGCTCTATACCCTCTTTTATGAAGACCGTGACCCGTTGTGTCAAGCATTATAGTCACTTGGTCCTTCATAATCGAAAACTGGATTTGGTGAACAGGTCCGGTTTCTTCAAACCAATTGGTTTTATAAACCGATTTTAGTCGCTCTACGCAAGCCTTTTTGATAATCGACTGGCAATCGGGGATACTGTGAAGCTGTGAGTTAAGACTCCAACCTTTAACCGGAAAAGCATCCTTAACCGTGATGTAATTTTCAAGCGGAATTGCTTTTACACCGTCAAAAAGTTCGGTAAAGGTCATTGCCTTAAAACTACCCAAATTAAGCATTATTCTCTCGGCAAAACGTGAATTGATATTGGCACATGCTATCATAGAAGCATCGCCCGAAAAAAGAACTCTTCCGTTTTCAGCGTTAACGTCTTCAGCACCCAAACGGCGTAATTCGTCTGCCAAAATTCCTTCTACACCGAAAATACACGGTGCAATCAAATTATATTTAGTCATTATTACTCCAATTATTCTAAAACTTCAGTTTTGTGGCGGGTGACGTGGCAACCGATATTAACCGCCACCGGCAACCCTGCAATATGGGTCGGTGCATATTCAATATTCACCGCCAATGCCGTTGTGTCCCCCTTAAAACCTTGAGGTCCTATATTTAACTTATTGATTTTTTCAAGCAATTCCTTTTCCAAATCACTATAAAATGAGTTAGAATTAGGGGTATTTATATCCCTACAAAGTGCTTTTTTAGAAAGCAAGGCACACTGCTCAAAATCGCCGCCGATACCAACACCCACAACCATTGGCGGGCAAGGATTACTGCCGGCAGTTTTTACTATTTCTAATACAGCGTCAATAACTCCGTCACGACCGGCGGCAGGTGTCAGCATTTTGACTTTGCTCATATTCTCACTGCCAAACCCTTTCGGTGCAACAGTGATTTTCACCTTCCGACCGGGTACAATTTTAGTGTGTATAATTGCAGGCGTATTATCCTCGGTATTTACACGATTTAACGGGTCACCGACTACCGATTTGCGAAGCAACCCCTCAATATACCCTTTGGCAACACCGCAATTCACCGCTGTTTCAAGGTCACCGCCCGTAAAATGCACATCTTGTCCAACTTCTAAAAAAACCACCGCCATACCGGTATCCTGACAAACCGGAATATCCAATTCCTTTGCGGCTTTTGTGTTTAACAGTATGTCAGACAAAATATCTTTGCCCAAGTTATTGCTTTCCTGCTTGCAGGCAACACAAATACGGTCAACCAAGCTTTCGGGAAGAAATTTATTCGCATCAACTGAGAGCCTTGCTACAACCTCTGTAATGCGTTTTACATCAATTTCGTTAATCATTTTAACTCCAAATAAAAAGCAGACCTGACACCCGAAATATCGGAGGTATGCCGAGGTCTGCCGTTTTTTATTTCATTGCAGCACGTTTAGGACGGCGTGTGTCGGGATTTTTACGCTTTAAATCCGAAAACTTTTCATCACTAGTCTGCTTAAATTTTGCCATCATATCCTCAAAAGATGTGCTTTCACTCTTTTTAGGAGTCCAAACGGCTTGAGGTGAATGATAATCAGGTGCAGACTTTGCAGGTCTTTGACTGCGAACGGCACCACCATTATTGCGGGGACGTTTAGGTTGCTCATCAACCATTGCACGTTTAATAGAAAGACTGATTTTTCCGTCATCCGAAATGTTCAAAACTTTCATTTTAACAGTATCATTTTCTTTAACAAATTCCTTAACATCGCTGACATATGTCTGTGCAATTTCAGAAACGTGGACAAGGCCCGATTTTCCCTCTCCCAAATCGACAAAAACGCCGAAATTGGTAATACCGGTTACCTTACCCTCAATTATCTGTCCTACCTCAATTTGCATAAAAAAGCCCAATCCTCCGAAATGAAAAAACTCATATTTATAATATTTTCGGTTAATTACCGGAAATATCAATAAATTTATGTTCATCGGCATAAACATAGCCCAGCTTTTCGCGTGCCGCACGCTCTATAAAATCTTCATCTGTACTGTTTTCCAGCATATTTGCCATTTGCTCGACCTCTAAAACAAGTTCGTCACGCTGTTTTTGTGCCGCATCATACTGCTTTTGCACCGAACTGTAATCCTTAATCAAAGAGCCGAGATAATATATCATCCAAACAGCAAACGCCAAAAGTACAACACGAAGTATAATACTATTTTGTCGAGGTTTAGGTGTTGCCACTTTCATTCTCCTGTAATTCACTGTTATTTTTCTTATGTACTTTCAATTGATTATACAACAGCTTTACTTTATGTTGCAAGCCTTTTTTTATCAATTTAAGGATTTTTTTGATATTTTTTTCTAAACATTCCATTGTCTTACGGACATTTGAACCAAAAAATGCAAACATCCGTACCGACGCCCTTAAAACAAATGTAAAAAAACGGTAAAACAGTTTAGAAACACTGATTCTTGCAATAATAAAACCTATTGCTTGCCCGAAGAGGACATAAGCCCTGACCTCACCTTTGCACCTTAAAATAAGGAAGCTAAAGGTGATTAGTGACCACAATCCCCAAAACAAAAGGTCTGAAAGCATTACTTCAAAAAAGCCTTTAACAGAAACCTTATGAAAAGCACGAACTATATCATAAGCCAAGCACATTGCAACGCCCAAAACAAGTGACCACAAAAACGTGAACACCTGATTATCGGTATTAATATATCCCATCAGCCAAACAGCCTCGATGCAATACCGCGTTTTTGACGGCTTTCAGTATAAACAATTGCCGCAATGTTGCCCTCAACCAAAAGCGAACCCGTTTCGACGGCAAATGACTGCACTTTTAACCCGTTACCCTTGACAGTCAAGTCACCGAGTTGAGTTTTCAGCACAACTGTTTCCTCATCGAAACCGATAACATCTATAACGCCGCTGACCGACAGTTTGTGACGGTTTTCAAGTATAATACCGTGGTTACCTTTTAAAATTTGCTCACTCATAATATCTTCACACTCCGAAAAAAGTTTCTTTTAAAAATATATGAGTGACTAATAGTTAAAAATTACTGTTATAAAATTCGGTACATCAAAGCTGCATTTTCTTTTCTTACAACTTCGCTGACGTCTAAAATTTCCGCCTTAACTGTTCTTTCGCCAAAAGCAATCTCCATAATATCGCCCACCTTTACATCATATGATGCTCGGGCAACTTTACCATTTATCATAACACGACCTGCGTCGCAGGCTTCGTTTGCAACAGTACGACGCTTTATTATACGCGACACCTTTAAATATTTATCTAATCTCATAATTTATCCTTTCAAAAAGAGAAGCCGCTTGAATACAAGCGGCTTTTTGAAAAAACATTCTTATTCTGCAACTGCTGACTTTAAAGCTGCACCTGCTTTGAATGCGGGAACCTTGGAAGCCGGAATCTTAATGGTTTCCTTGGTCTGGGGGTTTCTGCCGGTTCTTTCAGGACGATTACGTACCTCAAAAGTACCAAAACCAACGAGCTGAATCTTGTCGCCAGCCTTTAAAGTGTCTGTAACTGCCTCGATAAATGCTGCAACTGCCTTATCAGCGTCCTTCTTGCTAAGACCAGCCTTCTCTGCTACTGCTGCTACTAATTCTGTCTTGTTCATAATGAAACATCCTCCTAAAATATATTATTCAACAAGGTTAAACCTTAATTTGAAACAAATTAAATCACTGTTTTTTTATTGAATTCCAAATCTCGTCAAGTTCTGCAAGCGATAGTTCTTGCATATCGCGACCCAAATTTACAACAACATCTTCAACTGCTTTAAAGCGTTGCATAAACTTGTCCGTAGCCGAAACCAAACTTTGTTCGGCATCAACCTTTAAAAATCTGGAAACGTTAACGGCGGCAAACAGTAAATCGCCGTATTCTTCGCTTATTTTTTCCTTATCACCGACTTCTATTGCCTCTTTAAGTTCTTCGGTTTCTTCGGGGATTTTAGCAAATGCATCCTTTAAATCATCCCAATCAAACCCGGCTTTAGAAGCCCTTTTCTGCACCTTTGCGGCACGCATTAATGCAGGAAACGCTCTCGGCACGCTTTCCAAAGTATCGTAATAAGTCTTTTGACTCTTTTCGTCACGCTTTATAGCGTCCCAATTTTCCAAAACCTTGTCCGAAGTTTCGGCAACCACATTTCCGAAAACGTGCGGGTGACGTAAAATAAGCTTTTTACAAATACCGTCAGCAACATCATCTAAATCGAAGCATTTATCCTCTGCTGAAATTTGTGAGCAGAAAACAACCTGCAAAAGTAGGTCACCAAGTTCTTCACACAACTCGATATTATCGGAATTATCAATCGCATCGGCAACCTCATAAGCTTCTTCAAGCAAACCGTTTCTTATAGACTTATGTGTTTGCTCGGCATCCCAGGGGCAACCGCCCGGCTCACGCAAAATTCTTACAATATCACGCAAATCTTCGATTGAATATTTTTCTCTTTTAAAATCACTTTTACTTAACATTTATTTGGCCTCTACAACGGCTAACGGTAAATATTATTCAAATCATCCAAAATCAATTGACTTTGGGCGATTACTACATACATTCTATCTCATTAGCCCGAATTTTTCAAGTACTTTTAGCAATTTTTTCCCTTTTGGCATAGAAATTATATCATCTTTTGTAATAGCACTTATCAAGAACAACATAACAACGTAAACTAACGCGGCAAACGCGATAGAAACAAGGGTTGCGAGCGAACCTGTAAAGTTAATAAGCCCTAATAAAAAGCTACAGCCAAACGCAGTTAAACCGCAAATTGCACCACAAACAAGAGGTTTTCCGACCGCTAACAAAAGATTAGGCACAACACCCGAATATTTTACAAAGCAAATAAAGTTTGCGATGCAAATATATGCGTAGCAAACTACCGTTCCGATAGGCACACCCACGATATTAATTTCAGGAGTACCGACAAGCACGAAGTTGATGACAATTTTTAGCACCGCACCGACAGCAATATTACGAAGCGGTACACCCTGCCTACCGATAGCCTGAAGCATATTTGTAAGCGGTCCGTTAAGGCCTGCAAAAATAGCACAAACACCTAAAATACGCAAATTTAGTGTGGCAATAGCAATAATATTCTCGTCGCTATACAGCAAATCAAGAATCTGTCCCGACATCGCAATAATGCCAAAACCTGCAGGCACGGCAACAAGAGCAGTCGTTCTAATCATTGTATTGACATTAGACTTAATATCCTCACGGTCACGCTTGGTCCAAGCAGACGCCAAAACAGGTATTGCACTGACTCCCAAAACCGAGGTCAATGACGGCACAAGGTTGTAAATTGAAAATGCAAATCCTCTATGAACACCGTATAGTGCATTGGGTAAATCCTTTTCCCAAAGGAAAGTTTGCCCATTTTTTAATGCATCAGCAGTTTCAGACGAAATAAGTTGAGAATAAGTGCTATAGAAATACTCCGGAGATTTTTCGATAGCCCTTGCCAACTGACTTTGTACCATTGCCACGTCAATAAGACTACTGACGTTATTAACCAATGAACCTAAAACTATAGGAATTGCAACCGCAATCAAAATTTTAACGGTTTTTTTACTGCTATACGGGTCTTGAGCCGACTGCAACTGCTCCTCAGTAAACGTATTTTTACCGGTCAGTCTGTATCTTAACTCAAGATACAGTGCGGCAACAACCGTTCCTAAAGTTATACCTAACAAAGCACCTGCCGCGGCATAGGAATAGTTGCCCGATGTTTTAAGAATTACAAAAGACAGTCCGTAACCGAATATGAGCTTTCCCAAAGCCTCTAAAACTTGGCTTATTGCGGTGGGGGTCATATTTCTCAAACCCTCATAATAACCGCGGTAAGCCGACATTATACAACAGAAAATCAAGCAGGGTGCTATACACAATACACCCGGCAAGGTTCCTTTATTGAAAACCTCAAAACTAAATGTATGCCCGAAAATATTAATACTGCTGCCGGTTAACAAAAATGCCAAAACAAGCATTAATACAAAACCAAGACCACCTGTTATAAAGAAGGCGGCTTTAGCAACATTTAATGTCTTCTTAACGTGGCGATAGCGTCCTGCTGCAACATGCTCGGAAACGAGCCTTGATATTGCAATCGGCAATCCTGCCATCGCAATTGAGTACATCGGCACATAAAGGTCATACGCTGTGGAATAGTATCCCATACCTGTCGAGCCTAACAATTCACCCAACGGTATACGATAGATAGCACCTATCACCTTTACTAGCATTGTAGCAATAACGAGTATTGCCGAGCCTTGTAAAAACGACTGTTGTTTTGAACTTTCAGATTTTAATGTTTTAGCCATAATTAAAGTGACCTTATCCAATCAAAAGTAATTTTAGTCCAGCGGTCAGCAACATCGCAGTTTAGTGTATCGGTATAAGTTTCTACCTCACCGTCATTAGCACCGTCTGAAATCATACGAATTGACACATACGGTATATCGTAAACACCTGCAACATAACCAACACAAGCCGATTCCATATCGCAGGCAATCGGGTTAAACTCATTAGCCAAAAAGTCGTGCTGTTCTTTAGAACTTACAAAACAGTCACCCGTTACAAACACGCCTTTTTTAACAAACGGGAATTTTTTCACAATATCGTCATTAAGTTCGCGAGCCGATACAATAGGCTTATTATCACCCGGCTTTTGAGCCTTTTTATAACCAATCGGTGACAAATCAAAATCGTGTTCAACAAAGGAAGTTCCAAGCACTATGTCGTACTTTTTAGCATCACCAAAACCGCCTGAAAGACCCGCGTTAATGAGCAAATCACAGCCGTCAGCAAGCAAGGTTGCGGCAACTGCCGAAAACACCTTACCGATACCCGAACACACAGTACGCACTCTGATATCGTGACCGTTTGTGTGTAAAACGGCGGTGTGACCGATAAGACCCATAATGTCTAAAGCCTCTGCACCGTCACCAAGTTCTTTTATTGCGTGAACATACTCGTCCTTATCGGCAATAACTATGCCGATTGTAAACAACTGCTCTTCCATTATTATTCACCGTCTTCCGGCACTTCGACCGGCTCGCCGTCTTCAAAAACAATGCTATCAAACTCCGGCTCTTCCATTTTACCTTCTCTTAAAGCGGTTAACTCAACCTTTAAAACCTCAATCTTTTCAACTACCGCGTCAAACTCGTTATCGTCAATTTTTAATCCCTTTAATTTACGGAAGCACAAACGACCCAAACGCTCATACTGTTTTTTAAGGTCAGCACAAACGCGTGCAATCTGCAAATTGCACTTCTGGTCATAAATAAATTCCTCTGTTTTATAGGTAGCAGTATCAAATAATTCTTTTGCTTTGTTAAGTATTTCCATAAATATCTTCCTTTCGATTTGTTTATTTATTTTAATATTATTCTACCATAAATTATAACCGTTTGCAATCAAACAATCGGGTATTCACTATAAAACTCGTGTATTTTCTTTTTACGCATTAAGATTTCATCAAATTGCTCAATATATTCATACGGATACTTATAGTTAAATATACGCTCTATATTGTCCCCATTAGGTTCACGAAGTTTAGTTACAGCCGAAGCACCACAAGCCAAAATAGTGTGTGTTTCGTCCATAATATAAACATTATAAAGACACTCATAACCAGGTTTTGCATAACCTACATTTTCCAAGTTACCTACAGTTTTACTCTGGCGGTACATATAATAAGGTTTAATACCGTGTTCGGTCAGTTTCCGTCGGGCGTAATCAACCATTTTTGCGGCGGTTTCACCTTCCTCTAAATCAAACACAGTCTGACTTTTAGTAAGGTTAGACGCACGCTTCATTGAAAGTGAATGTACCGTCACGTTTTCGGGATTCAAATGTATAATTTCGTCAACCGAGTGGCAAAAACTCTCATACGTGTCACCCGAAAGCCCTGCAATAAGGTCGGTATTGATATTGTCAAAACCGCATTCTCTTGCCATTTTAAAAGCTTCAACCATTTCTGACACGGTATGCCTGCGACCGATATTTTTTAAAACCTCGTCATTCATAGTCTGCGGGTTAATGCTTATTCTGGTTGCACCGCCATTTTTGATAGCAAGCAGTTTTTCTTTTGTAACAGTATCGGGTCTGCCTGCCTCGACAGTATATTCTTCCAAACACGATAAATCAAATGATGACTTTACAGTATCAAGCACTTCGGTCAACTGCTCGGCAGAAAGGGTTGTGGGAGTGCCGCCCCCTATGTAAACTGTTTTTAATTTTAAATTTAAGTTTCTAGCAATTACTGCTGTTTCCTTTATTTCCTCACAAAGAAGTTCGACATACTGTGGAATTAGTCTTTTTGCCTGCTCGACTGAATGAGATACAAATGAGCAATAATTACATCTGCTCGGGCAAAACGGAATCGAAATGTAAAGACTGAAAGAATCAGGTGTTGAACGTTCGACAATTGCCCGTTCACTGCGGTTACACTCTAAACAAAGTTTAGTTTTTTCATCCAACACCAAAAATGTATTATTGAAATAATCAATTGCCGCCTCTACTCCGTCAGTCGCTATTAGTTTGCCTAACAACTTTGCAGGTCTGATACCGGTTAATATACCCCACGGGGAATGGTAACCCGAAACTTTATAAATACAGTCAAACAGCATTAAAGCCAACTGCAGTTCATTTTGATTAAAATCATCTGTGGTTTTTGGATTTTCTCGTGTTTCAAGTTTTCCATCAACCTTTATTTCAGCTTGAAGTGAAGTCACAGACAGTATTTTTATATACCCAGCATCACTGTTTAAATCCTGCTCGTTTTCGGTAAATATAAACTTCTCAAACGGCAAAACAGTACGGGCAAGTTTTTCAAGCTCATACTTAAAGCGTAAATCATCTAAATAAAAATACATACTGGTCACCGCTTTAAGAACATATTAGAGCGTTTTTCTTCGCCGATTGTGGTTTTAGGCCCGTGACCGGGATAAACTAACATATCATCAGGTAGTAAACACAAGCGGTCAAGCGATTTTCTCATATCACTGTTAGAACTGCTTGGAAAATCAGTACGTCCTATTGAGCCTTTAAACAGCGTATCACCGCTGAAAATCACATTTTCACAAATATAACACACACCGCCCTCGGTATGTCCCGGGGTTTGCATCACCTTAAAAACCATATCCCCTGCAGTGACAGTATCACCCTCACTGACGTAAATATCAGCGTGAGCATCGGGGTCGGCTTTACCGTAAAACGTACCTATCATTGAAGCAAGGCTCAACATATCACTGTAAAGTCCGCCCTCGTCAAGTTCGTTTATAACTATTTTAGCACCTGTCAAATTTCTGACTGCAACTGCAGCATTAATATGGTCAAAATGGCGATGTGTTAATAATATATATTTAATTTTTCCCGGATTTTCGGCAATATATTTTTCGATATCACGTTCCAAAAAGCCTGGGTCGATTATCACTGCCGCATTTTCAGTTTCGGCAATATAGCAGTTAGCCTGCATAGTGCCGGTGGGTATAGTTAGAATGTTCATTTTTTACTCCAAGTGTCAGTATCAAGCAAAATAGTAACCGGTCCGTTTAAATGTGCCTCAATCTTCATATCGGCACCGAACTGACCGTTGCCGACCTCACTTACACCGTTTGATTTTACACATTCGGTAAAGTAATTATACAAAGGCTCTGCCAATTCGGGACGTGCCGCATTAATAAATGACGGACGGTTGCCCTTTGAAGTATCGGCACAAAGGGTGAAATTTGAAACAATCAGCATACTACCATTAGTATCCAATACCGACAAATTCATTTTATCGTTTTCGTCACAAAGCACCCTTAAATTACACACCTTGCGTGCCAAAAGTTCTGCTTCGGCCTTGGTATCGGTTTCGGTAACGCCGAGCAAGACAAACAGTCCCTCTCGGCACTTGCCGACCGACTGTTCATCTACCTTAACCTCGCCAAAATTCACAACCTGAACTACTGCTTTCATAAATTAAGACCTTTCAACACTAAATACGCCGTTAAGTTTTTTAATTCGTGTAATAACATTATCTAAATGCTCACGGCTTTCAACACTAATGGTAACAACGATAATACAGTTACCGTCCTTGGTTTCCTTTGCCATTATGGCGTGTACCGCAACATGCAGATTACCGAGTAATATCGACAAATCTGCAACCATACCATCGCGGTTTAACCCCAAAATAGTAACGGTCGAATCAAACCTTGTGGTACGTTCGGCATTCCAAAACGCAGGTACCCACCTTTCAGGCTCTGCACTTTTAGAAATATCAACCGGTACATTACTACAATCTCTTTTATGAATCGAAACACCGTGACCGCGGGTAATAAAACCGATAAGGTCATCACCCGGAATGGGCGTACAACAGCGGGACAACTTAATAAGACAGTTATCTATTCCCTCTACCACAACACCTTCAGAAGATTTCGACATCTTTCTTTCTTGAGTGTTATTGCTGATTTCAAGTGGCTTTTCGGTTTTTTGGAACCTTAAATAAGCGTCCTTAACACGAGGCATTATTTTGGAAAGCAAAATACCGCCGTAGCCTATCGCTGCATAAAAATCATCAACCGAATTACAACGCATTTTAGTTGCAATATCGTTTAAGAATTTTTGCATATCTTCATCGTTTAAGCGAATGTTGTTACGCGAAAACTCACGTTCGATTTCGGTTTTACCTTCTTCAATATTTTCCGGTCTTCGTTCGCGTTTAAACCAAGCGCGGATTTTAGCCTTTGCCTGATTGGTTTTAACAATATTAAGCCAATCCCTGCTCGGACCGTGACCAACCTGATTCGAGGTCAAAATCTCAATCAATTCGCCAGTTTTCACCTCATGAGTTATAGGCACAATACGTCCGTCAACCTTAGCACCGGTCATTTTAGTACCGACAGCCGTATGAATTGCAAACGCAAAGTCAATAACCGTTGAGCCAACAGGCAAATTTATAACGTCACCCTTAGGTGTTACAGCAAACACATCTTCAGGTGCTAAATCGGTTTTGATAGTCTGAACAAAATCCTCAACATCATCAGCCTCACGCTGACTGTCCAAAATCTGTCTAATCCACTGCAAACGCTCTTCAAAACGGGCATCACTTCCACTGATACCGTCTTTATATTTCCAGTGTGCGGCAACACCGTATTCGGCGGTACGGTGCATTTCTTCTGTTCTGATTTGAACTTCATAAGGAATACCCTCACGACCGATAACGGTAGTATGAAGCGACTGATAAAGGTTCGGCTTGGGGGTTGAAATATAGTCCTTAAACCTACCGGGGATAGGTCTTGCCATATCATGGATAACACCCAAAATATTATAGCAATTTACTAATGTATCGGTAATAATACGCACCGCATACACATCGTAAATCTCGTCTAATGATTTACCCTGCATATACATTTTGCGGTAAATACCGTGAATTGATTTAACTCTTCCTTCAATTCTGATACTCGGAACTACCTCAGTGACACGCTCTTTTATACGCTCTTGAATCATATTCAAAAAGCTTTCACTTTGACTGCGTTTTATTCTTAATGACTGCTCAATTTCGTGGTAAGCCACGGGGTCAAGATGCATAATCGAAAGGTCTTCCAACTCTTCTTTAACAGCCCTGATACCCAAGCGGTGAGCTATTGGTGCAAAAACCTCTAACGTTTCACGAGCCTTATCCCTTTGCTTATGCTCAGGCATGGCGTCAATGGTACGCATATTATGAAGTCGGTCTGCAAGTTTTATGATAATAACTCGTAAATCCTGCGACATCGCAATAAACATTTTACGGATATTTTCAGCCTGCACGCTTTCCTTAGATTCAAGCGGAATTTTTTCCAATTTGGTTACGCCGTCAACCAACTCGGCAACATTTTTACCGAACTCTTTTTTTATATCGTCGTAGGTAGCCTCGGTATCCTCAACCACATCATGCAAAAGCGAAGCGGCAACCGATTCCGAATCCATACCCAAGGTAATAACGATTTTAGCAACGGCAATCGGGTGCATACAAAACGGCTCACCTGATGCTCTTTTTTGCTCACCGTGTGCCTCAACACAACGCCAAAAGGCACGGGTTATCATATCTTTATCATAACTATCTGCACCGGGCTGTTTATCAATCAAATCTAAAATTGACTGTAAATTACGTTCATTATCGGTCATAAAATGTCACCTGCCTTTAATTTCAAAATTCTTCTTAAAATATCAGCACTGTCTAAATCTACTTTGCTTTCAGTAGGTACAACTGACAACACACCGTCGGTATCATCAATCAATGAAAGCTCGGTCAACGCAGTGATTGCTACGGTTATTTTACCAATCGGTAATTTCTCTAACAAATCATTTTCAAGTCGAGTTAAACTTACGCCGTTATGCTCACGGATAAACCTAAACACTACTGCAATTTCATCACGTTCAGGGTGAATCAACACAGCATCCTCACGGTTTCCTGAATCAGAATATACTTTTTCTATTGCTACAAGATGTTTTTCGGTTTCTGATTCATCCAAACCGCTTTTTCTGATATTTCTTACAATTACCGAAACCGACTCGGTATTATTGTAAACATTAACGTCCAAAGTTACGGCTAAATCTACCGTATCCCCTACCTTAAACGGCAATTTTTCAGGCGGTACATTAAACATTACAGCCGAAAAATCACAGTTTTCACGTCGAAGTTTTAATCTTAAATGCTTGCCGTTAGCAAGCGGTTGAATTCCGATAATTACCGACTCCAAAACACCGAAAACAGGCATAGGGTTGCCTGCACCATAAGGCTCAAACGCCTTTATAACCTTTGCGGCATCTAAAGTCAAAGCACGAGGCTTTATACGACAATCAACTTTAAGTTTTGCAAACGTAACCTCTGCATTTTTAGCGTAAAGGTTGATTGCTTTTCTAAACTCGTCAATCTTATCCTCTTGAACAGTCAAGCCTGCGGCAAGCTCGTGTCCGCCGAACTTTACCAAAGTATGAGCCGAAGTTGTCAAAGCGTCAAACAGTGAAAAACCCTCGATACTTCTGCCCGAACCCACCGAATGTTCACCCGAATTGCTTATAACAATACACGGCTTGTTGTAACGTTCTGTAAGCTTTGAGGCGACAATACCAATAACACCGACGTGCCAGCCGTAGCCGTCAACGACAATAACCCTGTTTCTATGGTATTGGTTCTGTTCAATAATCTTCACAGCCGAGTCAAAAATATCCTGCTCAGCAGTTTGACGCTCGGTATTCAATCTATCAAGAACACCAGCATAACACAAAGCGTCCTCATAGTTATCAGCGGTCAATAATTTTACCGCTATATCAGCATTAGCCATACGTCCTGCGGCATTAATTCTCGGACATATGGTAAATGCGGCATTCCCTGCTGTAACGTATTTTATGTTAGCGACCTCTATCAAAGCCCTAATTCCCATATTACTGCGACGGTTAATAAGGCGTAATCCCTCATTTACAATAATACGATTTTCACCCTTTAAAGGCACAATATCAGCAATAGTACCTAACGCTACCAAATCGGCATATTCGTAAATCATTTCCTCGCACGATTTACCCTCTAAAGCACAAACAAGTTTGAAGGCAACACCGACACCGGCTAATTTTTTAAATATCCAATCACTTCCCTCATCTATATGAGGGTCAACCACTGCTACTGCATTGGGCAATTCTCCCTGCAGTAAATGGTGGTCGGTTACAACGACATCAACGCCTAATTCGTTAGCATAATCCACTTCTTTTATAGCGTTTATTCCGTTATCAACAGTGATAATAAGAGTAACCCCGTCTTCTGCTGCCTTTTCAATTGCAGGAATTGAAATACCGTAACCGTCAGCCATACGGTCAGGCACAAAGAACGATACATCGGCACCTCGTCTTTTAAGGTAGGTTGTAAGTAATGCCGTTGAAGTAACGCCGTCACAATCATAGTCACCGAAAACGAGTATTTTTTCGTGTTCCTCAAGTGCTATATTTATACGTTCAACAGCTTCACTGATACCGCTGTATTCATAAGGGTCACAAAATTCGGGTTCTTTTTCGAAAAATTGCTCAATCTCATAAGGGTCAGTCATTCCGCGTGAGCAGGCAATAAGAACTACCAACGGGTCAAGTCCGCAATCCTCAGCAATTTCTGCCACCATTTGCTTATCCACATTAGGGAAAATCCATCTTTTATAATTCATTACCTGTCACCTCTTTTCAAATACTTCCCCAAATTAAACTATTTGTTTATTTTACCACTAAACCTCTGTATTTTCAAGTAATTACGGCAAATAATATGATAAATTATAAGTATTTTTAAAAGAAAGGTTAAATAATGCGAAACACTATCTATTATTACGGGTTTTTATTTATTTTGGGCGGTTTCGGTTACTGCTTTTTAGAACTCTTGTGGAGAGGCTACACCGACTTTTCAATGGGAATAGCCGGTGGTATATCCTTTTGCATTTTAGCACTAATCCAAAAACATTTTAAACATTTAAAATTTGTATACCGTTGTATCTTGGGAGGATTAAGTATTTCGGCAGTAGAACTGCTTTTCGGTGCTGTGTTTAACCTTTATTTAGACCGTGCGGTTTGGGATTACAGCCAAATGCCGTTTAATATTATGGGTCAGGTTTGCCTTTTATTTACTGTTATGTGGTGCTTTTTATCGGTTCCGATGCTAATAGCAACCGACCTCTTACGAGAAAAATTAACAAACCGACGCGAATCCACATCTTAACGGAAACGCGTCGGTTTTTGATTTAATCTACTTAATTTTGATAGGTTATTTTTTCCTTACTTTCAAGCGAAAAGCATTGAAGTGTATTACTATCTAAATCGCATCTATTAATATCTACTGCAGTTATACTGCGGTTTGAGTAGGTTGTGTAGTAATAAATACCCTTTGTTGCATTACAGCACGAAGTATAGATTGTAGTGTTATATAAGCCGTTACCGAGGTCGCACGCACCTTTAACCTGCTCGACAGTACCTAAAATGTGAAAAAACTGCCCGACACTCTCCTGCTCGCTGTCCCCTGACACCGAGTTGCATTTATTAAATGCCGCACGAACAAAACGGGATGTCGAAGTTAGGTCTCCTGGTAAACCAACTGCACCTAAACCCTTACTGTAACGTTCTAAATTTACCTTGTTTGAAAAATTGTTCTGTGGTTCTTTAGGTGTTAAGTGCATAAAATCGTTAAGGCGTTGCAAATGCATTGAAAATTGCGGATTGTTGGTCATTACGCCTATTGGGTTATCATATATTGCTACCCCGTCACGTGTTGACTCAACCACAATTGAGCCTTCACTGTCGGCAATCATCCAGTGAAGCGGTGAAACCGGCAACTGCTCACTAAACGGCGTATCGGTAATGTTAATTTTCTCAAGAATAGCACGTGCATCGGCAACCGTTTTACACTGTGATAGCACCCATAAAATCAGTTCAAAATAAGCAATATTTTCTTTGCCCTCAACCGGCTTGCGGTAATAAGCATTTTTGGGGAAACTTAAACCTGCCATTGCAAGTCCTGCTTCATTCATAACATCATAATAAAGCGGAAAATCGTTCTGCACAAAAGCCATACCTATAATTGCAAGATGATTTTTTAATGTAATTCCACACTTAAAGTCAAGCCTGAAATTTCTAGGCGTTACCGTCACCTGCTCAACAAAAGAAAACTCACTGTCCAATGTCCTGCCAAAGTAAAAATCTTTAGTTTTAAGTGTAATTGCAGTACACATTTTATCAACTCCCGTTAATATTTTGCCACTCTTTTTAAAATTTAACAGACAAAATAAAAAAAGCCTTTATTATAAAAAATTAAAAAACCTATCGACGGAAAGCCGACAGGTTTTGCATTTGTATTTAGAAAATACTAGTTGAAACCAAAAAACTCGTTAAATTTTACTTTAAATAAGGTTTGCGTCTACTTTGATTGTTTACATAGAAGTTGTTTGGTATATCAATCATTTCCCTTGCAAAAATCAACATAGATACAAAGGCGGGTCTTGCCGCAAATTGATAGAATACAAGCACCCCATCATCCACCTCTGCTACCGTTTTATACAGCAATCCAACTTGCTGCAATTCAGATATTACTTGTGTGGCTCTTTCTCGTGTAAGATTCAATTCTTTTATTAGTAGTTTTTCTGTAAATGAGTTTCCACTCTCACGTTTATACAGAAACATCAAAGTATTGAATATATCTTTATCTGCCATCAATCTAAAAAATGCAGGATAATCTATGCCATTAAAAAGTGCTTTATCTTTATCTTTTGCATCAGGTACCACCAAAAAATACTGCATACGGTTAAATAATCCCATTGATGTATATCCTGAATCAAGAAGAATTTGAGAATAGATTTGGTCACTTTCGCTATGTGTCTCAGCTTCTTTCTTGAATCGTTCAGTATCAGAAACTATGGTTCCGTATATAGATTGCTCCATTATCCAACAGAGTTCAAAGACTCTCGAAATGCGGTCTTCCAGTTTTATTTTTGAAATATCCTTTAAAATTGCATCTTCAATGTCAATAGATATGCTATTCTGTCTACCAAACAATTCATCTATAGACACATTAAAAAATTCTGCAATCTTTGGTAACAATTCCGTATCAGGCACACCACCATTTTCCCATTTGGAAACTGCTTGTGCCGTTACACCGACAAACCTTGCCAATTCGTCTTGCTTAACACCTTTTGCCTTGCGAAGTTCAGATATATTTTTACCAATAGTCATTATATCCATAAAATTACCTCCAATATTAGTTTATAGAAAGTACTTTCATCATCTATATAATAACACAACTTTCAGTTGTTTTCAACGGAGGTGAAATTGACACAAACAACTGCTGTTTGTTTTTTTATCCAAAAAAACTAAAAATTATAATTACAACGATGTAGCAAAACAAAGCTATAGAAACAAAATTTAAAATCTTGTAAACATTTTGCCAAAATCCTGATATGCTTTTAAAATGCTGTCCTAAAAAGAAAAGACTTACAACAAGCGGCAAAAACATAACTGAAGTTAAAATCCCTTGTATTGAAGAGCTAAACGCAATATTTGGAATGACCCCATTTTGAACCATAGCACTTATTGTAAAAAAGCACACTAAAAACAAAACAAAAACACTTAAAAATATTATAAATAACTTTTTATTCTTTTTCACACAATCACCGCCTTGGGTGTATCATAGCATAAATACGGTGAAGGTGCAAGAGTTTGCGACAAAGTCGCAACATCGCTGGGCGTAAGTCCACATCGTTTGTGCGAAGCACAACACTGTTTGCCGTAAGGCAACCCCGTTTTGTGTCCGCAAGCTAAATGATGTTATCCTTCAGATAAATGATGTTGCGAGTGACCTCGCAAACGATGTTGTGTCCTAAAGGACACAAACAAAAAAAAAAAAAAAACAAAGCACTCCCGAAGAAGTGCTTTGTTTTTTTGGAACCAACACTCAAAATGTAACCCGTTTTAAAACCGGATTTTCTTTAATTTAACTTAATATTTCATACAAATATGAAAACAAAAAGAAAAATGTTGGTAAATATGTAATACTTGCGAAAACATCTATTATAAATCCTTTAATAGACCAATTTATTCTACGCTGTTTTAAATATAAAGTAACTAAAACAATAAATGTAAAAAAGCAAACAATACCAAGTAAAATACTAACAGGATATTCAATGGGATATTTTGACATTTCACCAAACGAAACTATTGAAAACCATAAAAAAGCACAAACAATCCCTAACGCACCAACACCTGACAAACCCAACGATAATACAGAAGTATTTATACCGCAATGTTTTCTAACCGTCTTTGGAAACGCCAAACAAAAAACAGACGAAATAATTAAACTGATACCCAATAAAATCAAAACAAATGGTAACCCATCGAATAATGCTGACAGCATAAATGTATATGTAGGTGTATCTGCACCACCTATTATACCTACCACGCCATTATGCAAAGTGTAATTATCCCAATAAACAATTGGTAATATAAAGCTTATTGCCGACATTAAAACACCTAAAATTAGTATTATTAGTGCATTTCGTTTCAATTTCATATCATCACCGCCTTGGGTGTATTATAGCATAAAAAAGATGGTAGTGCAAGGTGCGAGTGAAATATCGGCAGAGCCGATATGAAATAATCCTTTAAGGATTGTGAAATATTTTGCTATTAGCAAAATGTGAAATAAAATTCGTTCCTTAACGTGCAAAGCACATTTCACATTGCGAAGCAATATTTCACTGCCGTAGGCAATTTCACTCGTTCCAACGGAACGAATTTCGTTGAAAAAAGCACATCTGCAATGCAGATGTGCTTTTTTCTGGTGGAGATGGCGGGAATTGAACCCGCGTCCAAAAATTCATTCCTGTAACTTTCTACATGCTTAGTTTGTCATTTGAAATTCCCTCATATCACCGCCGATAAACAGGCTGTAATACTCGGTATCTCCTCGTCATGGTTTTGGCCGGAGACCTCCAAAACTCACGTTCACCGCTTAATGACGCCCAAACCGAAGCCGCGGTACTCCTCGGCAGGACGGCAGCTTAATTAAGCTGCAAAAGCAACTGTTTTATTGTCAGTTATTTTTAAAAATTCGGTTTTCAAAGCGTTCCCGTAACGCTGCATGCTTATCACAGTTCAAAATCCCTGTCGAAACCTTTACATCCCCTTATTTATATTTATTGCGTTCTTTCATTTCACGCTCAATGGTACGCTCTGCCGACTTTTTTGCCATATCGGCACGCTTATCGTAAAGTTTTTTACCGCGGCAAACACCCAACTGAACCTTAACCAAAGAGCCTTTGAAATAAAGCGACAACGGAATTAAGGTTAACCCCTGCTGTTTAATGACACCGAAAAGACGGTTAATATCCCTTTTGTGAAGCAAAAGTTTTCTGACGCGAGTCGGCTCACGGTTAAAAATATTCCCTTTTTCGTAAGGGCTTATGTGCATACCTTTAACAAAAACTTCACCGGCGTCAATATCGCACCACGAATCCTTTAAATTAACTCCGCCCTGACGAATTGACTTAACCTCGGTACCGCAGAGTTCTATTCCGCATTCCATACTTTCCTCGACGAAATAGTCATGAAATGCCTTTTTATTTGTTGCGATAGTTTTCAAATTTTCACTCATACGGTCACCTTCTTTCTGTGGATACTCATTTTAACATAATTAAAGTGCAAGGTCAAGGACAATCGCTCGACAAATACTGTAAATTTATGAAAAATCACACAGTATTATAATATTGACAAACAAATGCAATTAAGGTATAATGTCTTGGCAACAAAATATGTATTTGCCGCTTTAGTTAAATGGATATAACAAGCCCCTCCTAAGGGCTAGTTGAGGGTTCGATTCCCCCAAGCGGTGCCATAAAAAAGAGCTTTAAGTAAACACTTAAAGCTCTTTTTTTATATTTAAGATTAATATTTATCTTTTCTGTAAGGAACTTCGCGAATAACGGTTTCGGGGTCAGGCTTAACCTCCAACAGTTCAGGGTTTTTAAGGTACTTTCTAAACTGTCTGAAAGCCATTGCAAAGTAACTTCCCGAGCAGATACGCTCATCCATTACAACGCCAAAAGGAATACATTTTTCAAACTCAATCTCACCGTCCAACTTACGTTTAGGCACCTCACGACTATTACCCATTGTAATAAGCACACCGGTTGTACCAAAGTTGTAAATATGGTGGAAAATATGGTTTGTTCTTATACTTGCCAAGTTGGAAATTGTAAGGCTTGAATGGAACGGACTTGCATCAATAATAGCTCTCGGCAATAAACCGTGTTTATCCATCCATTTTAAAACATTAACGCCGATTCTGAGAAGTCCGGGAACACTCAAAAGGGTTTTTGCCAACTTATCGGTACTATTTTCACTTTCCGCATTTTTGTTGGTATCTATGTAAGCAGTAATTTTTTCATTGACCTCAAAAATAGTGTCTTCAGGGTCAAAATTCACTTTAGACATTGTACCGTTATCCATTTGTCCCGCTTTAAGAACAACCATAGCCACGTTAAACTCATTTCTGGCGTAAACATTCTTATTTACGATAAAACGGTTAATCTGCGGAAATTGTCCAATCATACGTGTATAAGCCGCAATTATTACTGCCAAATGGCTTAACTTAATTCCCTCTTTACGTTTGGCATTCAAATAATTTTGAATAGGCTCCGCCGGAATATCAACCTCAATTAAATTTAAAGCATCATTACGTTCAGACATAATGTGTGGAGTAATTGCATACTCAACACTTTCAACCTTTATCTTTTTTCCATCACGTCTCATATTCATCACCCTCTTATGAAAATTTTACTATAATTTACCCTTTTTGTCAAATGTTAATATTTGTAACAAGTTAAAAAGCTCTGCACAAAAAGTGCAGAGCTTTTAATAATGCAAAAAATCAAATCGAAACAGTATTTGCCATATAGTATTTTTCGAGGTTGAAATTCTTAGTCATATTAAGAGCCTCAAAAATATCGTAATCGACCAATTTGCCGTCACGGTATGAAACAACGCGGTTACCGATACCTTTATTTAAAAGGTTTACGGCATAGTTACCCATACAGGTTGCCATTTCACGGTCGCGAACAGTGGGTCTGCCACCTCTTTGGACGTGGCCTAAAACGGTCGCTCTAGTTTCAATCTTGGTCTTTTCCTCAATTTCTTTAGCCAAGCTCTCAACATTACCCACACCCTCGGCAACAACAACAATGAAATGTTTTTTACCCGATTGATGTGTAAGAACAATTTTATTAACAATATCACGGTCAACATCAAAGGGAACTTCAGGCACCAAAATAGCCGATGCACCGACAGCAATACCTGTTTCCAACGCAATCCATCCGGCATGACGTCCCATAACCTCAACAACAGAACAACGCTCATGTGATTGAGCCGTGTCGCGAAGTTTGTCAACCATTTCCATTGCGGTGTTCATTGCGGTATCAAAGCCAATGGTATAATCAGTAGAACTGATATCATTATCAATAGTACCGGGAATACCGACACAGGGAATACCTTTTTCGGAAAGTGCACGTGCACCTCTATAAGAACCGTCACCGCCGATAACTACGATACCGTTGATGCCGAATTTTTTACAGTTTTCAACAGCAAGGTTTTGACCCTCTTCTGTTTTAAACTTAGGGCTACGTGCAGTATAAAGCACGGTTCCTCCGCGATGAATAATATCACTAACGTCACGGACTGTCATTTCAGCAATGTCACCCTCAATAAGTCCCTTATATCCGCGGTGAATACCGTAACACTTAATACCCATAGAAACAGCAGTTCTAACAACGGCACGCACAGCTGCGTTCATACCGGGAGCATCTCCACCGCTGGTCAAAACGCCAATTGCAGTCATTTTGTTCATAATATTTGCACCCATTTCAAAAATGAAAATTAACTTTAATTAAAGTGTATAATAACTCAAAACTTAAATTATGTCAAGTAAAAACATTGTGATTTCATTGATTTATTCAATATATTTGACATTTTCTTCACCAAGTATATCATAAAGGCTCAAAAGTACCGTCTCATCAACCGAAACCCAAGAATTTTGAGGCGAACAATAAGCCTTACCAGACTCGGTTTCTTTTATTATAACCGGAATATTTCCCTTTCTCCTATCCAACAACTCACGTGCTTTATTATATTCGGCACTGCTCATTGAAGTAACCCTCAAATACAATCCTTGTTTGTATTTTGACGGTTCGGATTTTGATTTAATTCCCGATTGAGAGACATTAGCGTTAGCCACTGCTTTGCCTTTTGTCAAAGTTTCAATACGGTCGGCAATAATATCAACCTCGCCCGATTCCTTGCACGAAACCCTGCCTACAACCTTAATAACAACGCCTTGCTTCAAGGTTTCGGCATATTGTTCAAATAATTTTGGAAATACAATTACATTAACCGAACCGTACATATCTTCAATTTCGAGGAATGCCATCGTTTGGTCATTTTTAGTGGCTTTACGGCGAATTTTGGATACCATTGCACCGATTGTAACCATTTTGCCATCTAAACGCACAGCTTTTTCAGAGTCATTAATGTCAAAGGTTTTTAACAGCCCCTTTTCGCTTAATGCGCCTGAATACTGCTCTAACGGATGTCCCGAAATATACATTCCGGTAACCTCTTTTTCAAAGGCTAACAGTTCAAACTGAGGCATTTCTTCCATAGCCTCAATTTCATAATGCTTGCTTTCGCCACCCAATGCATTACCGAACAAATCCATTTGCCCGTGCATAGTGTATTTCTTATCAGCCTCAATTGAACGCATTAACTGCTCAATCCCCTGCAACAAGGCACGACGGCTTAAATTAAAGCAATCTAAAGCACCACTTTTTATAAGACTTTCAACTGCTCTGCGGTTAAGGTCAAGTCCAAAAAGGCGGTCACACATATCGTAAACCGACTTATATTTGCCATTCCCGCGTTCAGTTATCAAGCGTTCAACTAAGTTGCCGCCAATATTTCTCACCGCCAAAAGACCAAAACGTATACCGTCAGCAGTAGGAGTAAAGTTGCGTTCACTCAAATTAACATCCGGCGGCAAAATTTTAATACCGTTTTTAATACATTCAGCCATATATCTGCCTAATTTTGACTGGTTGTCCAAAACACTTGTCAGCAAGGCAGACATATATTCTTTTTCATAATGGCATTTCAAATATGCGGTTTGATATGCAACAAAAGCATACGCCGCGGCGTGCGACTTATTAAATGCATATGAGCTGAATGCCGACATTTCATCAAAAATTTTAGAAGCCGCCTCTACACTAACGCCCCTTGCAACACAACCCTCGCAGGAAACAGTTCCGTCTTCCGTTTTCTCACCGTAAATAAACGCCGAGCGTTCTTTTTCCATAACATCGTGCTTTTTCTTTGCCATAGCACGACGAACAATATCTGCCCTGCCGAGTGAATACCCTGCAAGACTTCTGAAAACCTGCATAACCTGCTCCTGATAAACAATACAGCCGTAGGTAACCTCCAAAATAGGTCTTAAGAGTTCAGTTGAATATTTAATTTTATGAGGATTATGACGGTTTTCAATATATTTTGGAATTGAATCCATAGGACCGGGACGGTAAAGCGAAATAATAGCAATTAAATCTTCTATTTTCTCGGGTCTGAAAGACATTAAAACGTTTTTCATTCCGCCTGATTCAAATTGGAAAACGCCCTCGGTTTGTCCGCGGGACATCATTTTCATTGTAGCGACGTCATCCAACGGAATTTTATTTATATCAAAATCCGGCTCTGTTTGTCGAATCATTTTTACAGTATCGTCAATAACTGTCAGGTTTCTTAACCCCAAAAAGTCCATTTTAAGAAGCCCTAACTCCTCCAAAGTGGTCATTGTATACTGTGTTACCACCGACTCATCACTTGTAGCAAGAGGTACATACTCTGCAACCGGCAAATCGGTTATAACAACGCCTGCAGCGTGGGTTGAAGCATGACGAGGCATACCCTCAACCTTTAAAGCCATATCCAATAACGCCTTAACGGTAGGGTCAGCCGTATATTCTTTCTTCAATTCAGGAACCTTCAAAAGGCTCTGCTCAATAGTGATTTTAAGTTCCTGCGGGATAAGTTTTGCAATTCGGTCGCAGGTAGCATAAGGTATATCCATTGCCCTGCCAACATCTCTGACAGCCGCCCTTGCCGCCATTGTACCGAAGGTAACAATCTGTGCTACGTGGTCACTGCCATATTTTCTTATAACATAATCTATAACCTCTTGACGTCTGACATAGCAAAAGTCAATATCAAAGTCAGGCATAGAAACACGTTCAGGGTTCAAAAAACGTTCAAAAAGGAGATTATATTTTAAAGGGTCTATACCTGTAATACCGATACAGTATGCAACGATACTTGCGGCACCCGAGCCTCTACCGGGTCCTACGGGAATATCCTGCGATTTCGCATAACGCACAAAATCAGACACTATGAGAAAGTAATCAACATATCCCATTTTGTTGATTACGCCCAACTCATAGTCCAAGCGTTCTTTGATTTCGGGCGTGATTTCACCGTAATTACGTTTTGCACCCTCAAAACTCAATTCTGTCAAATACTCAAAATGGTTCTTATTGCCTATATCGTAAAACGGAAGCTTTGTGTTACCGAATTCAAAATCGAAATTACACATTTCTGCAATTTTGACGGTATTAGCCAATGCAACTTCGGGGAAGTTTTGTGCCATTTCATCACCGGTTTTAAGGTAAAACTCCTCTGTTTCAAACTCTAAACCGGACTTTTCATTTACGGTATGGTTAGTGCCGATACAGATAAGAATATTCTGCACCGCACTGTCCGACTTTTCGATATAATGCACGTCATTCGTAGCAACAAGCGGTATACCGGTTTCACGTGATAAGCGTATAATTTGCGGCATTATACGTTGCTCATCCTGAAGACCGTGGTCTTGCAGTTCAAGGTAATAATTACCCTGACCAAACATTGAATTATACTTTAAGGCAATTTCCTTTGCCTTTTCATAATCGTTATTAATAAGCGCTTTGGGGATTTCACCTGAAAGACATGCTGAAAGTGCAATCAAACCCTCACTGTGTTCTGCCAACAAATCCTCGTCAATACGGGGTTTTGAATAAAATCCTTCAGTAAAGCCTTTTGAAACCATAGCAATCAAGTTGCGATAGCCTACGAAATTCTTGCAAAGCAAAACTAAATGGCGGTATTCACCGTCATACTCTTTTATTTTCTGAAAACGTGTTCTCGGAGCAACATAAACTTCACAACCGATTATAGGCTTAATACCCTCTTTTTTTGCAGCCTTATAAAACTCAACAGCACCGTACATTACGCCGTGGTCGGTAATAGCCAAAGCAGTTTGTCCCTTTTCTTTGGCAGCCTTAACCAAATCCTTAATACGGCAAGCACCGTCTAACAAACTATACTCGGTATGCACATGTAGATGTACAAAATCGGTCATATTCTGTCACTCCTTTCTGTTTTTTATTTCTTTTTTATTTGCTTTTGCTCTTCATAAAATTGTATTATTCTTTTTAATCGGTGATTAAGTCCCGAACGGGAAATTTTACCGCCACACAAAGTACAGAGTTCACTCAAACTTGCTTCGGGATTGTCACGACGTAATGAGGCAACTTCATATAACTCTTCAGTAAGCATTCCCAAAAGGTTGTTTTTTTCGAGAAATTTTATCGCATTTGTTTGCTCTATTGCGGCATTTACAGTTTTAGTTATATTCGAGGTTTCAAAATTGTTCTGTCTATTAAGTTTATTCCGCATATCACGAACAATTTTGGTTTCCATTATCTCAAGACTTTGGCTCATAGCACCCATCGAGCCTAACATTTCCTCAATATCGGTACTGTTGTTATAATAAAGTGCCGTAACGCTTGTCCGAGTTGAGGTGTGCGGCTTATACCCGCAAAGTTCCAAAAACGCGGCAAAAGCAAAACTCAATGTCGGGTCTTTTACCGCAAATTCGAGATGATAACTTTTTTCAGGATTATTTATACTGCCAGCAGATAAAAACGCACCCCTGATAAACGCCCAACGGCAGCACGTTCTTTTTACGTGTTTAGGGTTAAAAATCCAATCATTTTCACCGCTTGAATAGTAGTTTACAATTCTTATTCTGTCAGCCTCACCTGGCACCGACACAACATAACCGCCCTGCATTTCCTCAACGGCGGTATGCACCGAAAAACACACCTTTAATAAACTTGAATAAAGTTCAGCTGTGTCATGGCTTTTTGTAAAAATGCTTATATCCTCTTTGCAAAAAGACCGGCTGAAAAGCAGTAACCCATAAATTTCGGCATACCTGCAACAACCGGTCGGTTTTATTTTACAAAGGTCGGTTTTCATTTTAGAAGAAAAAGAAACCTTACCCACTTTTTACTCCTTATCAATATCACGGTGATTAACCGCAGTATTGTAATTTTTTTCAGTTAAATGCTTATATATAAGTTCGGCAAAGGTAACCGAACGGTGTTTACCACCGGTGCAACCAATTGCAATAACCAACTGGCTTTTACCCTCTTTACAGTAAAGCGGAACGGTATAATCAATCAGTGACAAAAGCCTGTCTGCTAACCCCTTAGCTTCAGGTGACGACATAACAAACTCACTAACCGGCTTATCTAAACCTGTTAAATTTTTTAATTCCGGCTCATAAAAAGGATTTTTAAGACATCTTACGTCAAACACAATATCAGCTTCGGATACACAACCGTATTTAAATCCAAATGACATACATTGCACAGTCATTCCACGACTTGCATCACCCAGGAACAGAGCCGTAACGCGTTCCTTGAAGGCAGCATTCGAAGTGTTTGTTGTATCTATAATATAATCTGCACGCATTTTCAAGGGTACTAGCATATTACGCTCGTTTTCAACGGCTTCTCCCGTACTCATACGGTCGCCCGAAGCCATAGGATGACGGCGACGGGTTTCCTTATAGCGTGTAACTAACTTTTGATTGTCGGCATCCAAGAACAACAGTTTATACTTAATCCCGGCTTTGGTTATTTCGTCCAATGTCGGTATTAAGTCATCAAACATTTTACCGGTTCTTATATCGGTAACAATGGCGACCTTACTTAAACCATCCTGCCCTCTAAGGGACAATTCGGCAACCGGTTTAATAAGTTTCGGCGGCATATTGTCAATACAGTAATAGCCGATATCCTCTAATGCATTAGCAGCAATAGATTTTCCGGCACCGGACATCCCGGTAACAATTACAAGTTCCATATTCTACCCCAAATAAATTACTTCTGTTTCTAACATAACACCCGTTTTACTAAAAACAGTTTCTTGAATATGCTTTATAAGCTCTTTTACATCTTTGCAGGTGGCGTTCCCACGGTTTATAACAAAACCTGCATGTTTTGTGCTTACTTCTGCACCGCCGATTGAAAAGCCTTTCAATCCGCACTGTTCAATCAAAGCACCGGCAAAATACCCTTCAGGACGCTTAAATGTACTGCCCGCACTCGGAAATTCAAGTGGTTGCTTATCCTTACGACGTGAAAGAAAATCGTACATTTTTTCTCTAATGGCTTCCTTTTCATCTGACTGCAACTTAAATTCGGCTGAAAGAATTACATCGTTTTCTTTTTTAAAAACACTTGTGCGATAGCCTAATTTCAACTCATCAACACTGCGTGTAATAATTTTACCACTTCGTGTAATTGATGTTACCGAGGTTATAACCTGCTTGATTTCACCGCCATAAGCACCTGCGTTCATATATACCGCACCGCCTACAGTTCCCGGAATACCAAAGCCGAATTCCAACCCCGACAAACCGTTTTCCAAAGCCAAATTACACAACTTTGAAAGTTTAGCACCTGCCGAAGCCGTAATTGTATCACCTGACACCGTCACACTGTCATCGGTTATAACCAGCACAACACCCCTTATTCCGTTATCGGAAACAAGCAGGTTTGACCCATTTCCCATAACAGTTAAAGGTATTTCATTGGCTTTAATTTCTTTTAGCAGTACGGGTAATTTTGCAATTTCCCGACATTCAATTAACAAATCGGCAGGACCGCCGATTTTAAAGGTTGTGCGATTACATAAAGGCTCGTTTTCATAAGTCTTAAACCCTAAATCCAACGCAAGGTTTAAAATATTTGAATAATCCACGGCGGTCACCTCCCAAAAAGTTATGTACTAAACTTATCTGTAGATATTACCCAAGAACGCAGCGCCGATTATACCTGCATCGTTACCGAGAACTGCTGCCTTAATCTCGGTCTGCTTATCAATATTACGTGAATATCTCTCACGCTCAACATACTCTCTGATAGGTGCAACCAAGGTTTCACCCTCTTTAGAAATACCTCCACCGATACAAATCACATCAGGCTGGAAGATATTAATAATATTGGTCAAACCGCAGGCAACATAATCACAGTAATTTTTTACAACCTCAATTGCGGTTTTATCACCCAAACGAAGTCCGTCAAAAGCAGTTTTGCCGTTAACTTCATCCAAAGAGCCTGCAATTTCCCACAATTTACTTGATTTATCGTTTTCCATAGCACGTTTGGTCTGACGAATAAGACCTGTTGCCGAAGCATAAGACTCCCAACAACCGTTACGTCCGCAACCGCAAGGCTCACCGTCTTTAACGATAACGGTATGTCCCAATTCACCGCCGGCAGAGTTAGAGCCCGACAAAATAACACCATCGGTAATAACACCGCCGCCGACGCCTGTGCCTAAAGTGATTGCAATAAATTGATTAGCACCCTTGCCTGCACCTGCCAACTGCTCACCTAAAGCGGCAGCATTAGCATCATTCTCCAAGAAAACCTTTCTTTTGAAACGTTCTTCAAGCATCGGTCCAATCGGTGAATTTGTAAAGCCTAAATTACAGGAATAGCAAATAACACCGGTTTTGGGATTAACCGCACCAGGACAACCTACGCCAACCTCGGCAATATCGTCTAATGTTAAACCACAATCAGCAATTGCAAGCATACCTGCTTCATAAATACTGTCACAAATCTCATCAGCAGGACGAGGACAGTTTGTTTTAACCTTGCCCTCACCGATAATTTTATAATTTTCATCAACAACAGCGGCTGCAATATTTGTACCACCCAAATCAACACCTAAATAATACATAATTAAACTCTCCTTTATTTATTTAAAATTAATTATAGAAAAATATCTCCATCATCCTTGTTTTCATCGGGCAAATCTTCACCCATGCCTAAACGTTTAAGTAATTCGTGAGCGGCGTTGTAACCCATTTTCTTTTGACGGTTATTCATAGCCGCAACCTCAATAATAACAGCTAAGTTTCTACCCGGTTTTACAGGGATGGTCACCGACGGCACTTCAATATCCAGAATTTCTGCCGTCTGCTCCTCTAATCCCATACGGTCATAAACCTTATCCTGTTGCCACTGCTCAAGATTAATAACCAAATCAATCTTTGAAGTAAGATTTACTGCACCGACACCGAAAATACGGCGGGCATTTATAATACCTATGCCGCGAAGTTCAATGAAATGACGGATATTTTCAGGTGCAGAACCAACCAACGACCTTGACGAAACCTTTCTTATTTCAACGGCATCGTCAGCAATCAGTCGGTGTCCGCGTTTGACAAGCTCAATAGCAGTTTCACTTTTACCGACACCGCTTTCACCCAAAATCAGCAAGCCTTCGCCGTAAACCTCAACCAAAACACCGTGACGTGTAACTCTCGGTGCTAACTCAACGTTAAGAAAGGATATTAACGAAGCCATAAACCCGGAGGTTGTGTCACTGGTTCTTAAAAGAGGAACTTTAAACTCCTCTGCTGCCTCTTTCATAATATCGGTAACCGGCAAATCACGTGAAATAATAACAACCGACGGTTTCTGTTCAAAGAAAGCATGTACTCTCTCTCGGTATTCGTCTTCGGGGAATTCGTTTAAATAGCCCTCTTCACTCTTACCGATAACCTGAATTCTTCCGCTGTCAAAATACTGATAAAATCCACACAACTGCAAACCGGGACGGTTAACCTCAACATTACTTATTTGAATATCCTCTGCAGGGTGAGGCATTATAACTGTTTCTAAATGGAAGTTTTTAATAATCTTCGCTAACGAAACAGAATACGGTGAACTCATTCAATTTCCTCCTTTTAGAAAGGCAAATATTACAACTTACCCATAATACAATTTCATTATATAATATATTGATTAAATTTTAAAGAGAAAATTTTAATATTTACATAATTTTTGGTATTTATTTGTGAATTAATGTTACAATCTAAAAAATTATTGACAAAAGTACGAAAAAGAACATTGACATACAAAATGCATTGTGCTAAACTTATTTCGTAAAAACTCATATACGGAAGGTGAAACTATGGAACATATCAAGACAATTGAAACTCGCAATCTGTGTGACAGTGCTAAGAATGGTGGCTGCGGTGAGTGCCAGACTTCCTGCCAGTCTGCTTGCAAGACCAGCTGCGGTATTGCAAACCAGAAGTGCGAGAGCACCAAGGAAAGCAAGTAATTGCACATCCCAAAATGCCGCCGTTCACGGCGGCATTTTTTTCGTAAAGGAGAAAATTCAAATGATTCATCAATATAAGCAGGGCGGCTACAATATTGTACTGGATGTTTGCTCCGGTGCGGTCCATGTAGTAGACGAAGTAGCATATGATATCATTGCCCTGTTTGAAGAAAACACACAAGAACATGTTCTTGCCGCCATAGAGCAAAAATATCAGGACCGTTTAGACATCACCAAAGATGATATTGCAGAGTGCTATTCTCAGGTTCAGGGACTAAAGGATGCAGGAAAACTTTTTGCACCCGACACTTTTGAGCCCATGGCAGGTAATTTAAAACAAAAGACGGCAGGTGTTGTCAAGGCATTATGCCTCCATGTGGCACATACCTGCAACCTAAACTGCTCCTACTGTTTTGCCAGCCAGGGTAAATACCATGGCGATAGAGCTGTGATGTCCTATGATATTGGCAAGCAGGCATTAGATTTCCTTGTTGAAAATTCCGGAACTCGGCGTAATCTTGAAGTAGATTTCTTCGGTGGCGAGCCATTAATGAACTTTCAGGTAGTGAAGGATTTGGTAGCCTATGCTAGAAGTATCGAGAAAGAGAAGAATAAGAATTTTCGCTTCACCTTGACCACTAACGGTGTTCTGGTAGATGATGAAGTTATTGCTTGGGCAAATCAGGAATGCAGTAACGTTGTGTTGAGCTTGGATGGCCGTAAGGAAATCCATGATAAATTCCGTGTGGACTACCAAGGTAACGGAAGTTGGGAAAATATCGTCCCCAAGTTCAAAAAATTTGTTGAGGCACGCGGTGGCAAGGAATACTATATGCGTGGAACATTCACCCATGCTAACCCCGATTTTCTGAAAGATATTGAGACTATGTTAGATTTAGGCTTCAACGAATTAAGTATGGAGCCGGTGGTCTGTGCTAAAGAAGACCCCTCTGCTTTAACAGATGATGATATGATTGTTGTTATGGAGCAGTATGAAAAACTTGCAGAACTAATGCTCCAGAAAGATAAGGAAGGTAAACCCTTTACTTTCTACCACTATATGATTGATTTGTCCGGCGGACCCTGTATCTACAAACGCATTTCCGGTTGCGGTAGCGGAACGGAATACATGGCTGTTACTCCTTGGGGAGACCTGTATCCTTGCCACCAGTTTGTGGGCGAGGAACGATTTAAATTAGGAAATATCTGGGAAGGTGTAACCAACACCGAAATTCAAAAAGAATTTGCTTCATGCAATGTCTATGCTCATCCTGAATGTCGGGATTGCTGGGCACGCCTTTACTGCTCCGGCGGTTGTGCAGCCAATGCCTACCACGCAACAGGTTCTGTTACCGGTGTGTATGAAGACGGCTGCAAGTTGTTCCGTAAGCGTATGGAATGTGCAATTATGGTTGCCATAGCCCGTGCGTTAGGTGAATAAAATGAAAACACCAATCTGTGATTTCGTTCAGAGATACGCAGCAAAAAATCCTTTGAGACTGCATATGCCCGGTCATAAAGGGGTATCCGGCTTAGGGATAGAGCATTTGGATGTAACAGAAATCCAAGGTGCGGATAGCCTTTATGAAGCAGACGGTATTATCGCCCAAAGCGAAGCCAACGCAAGTATGCTATTTGGCTGCAAAACATACTATTCTACCGAAGGTTCTTCGCAATGTATTAGAGCTATGCTGTATCTAACATTGCTCTATGCCAAACAGCAAGGAAGAAAACCGTTGGTTGCAGCCGTAAGAAATGCCCATAAAACCTTCCTGACGGCTATCGCATTGCTGGATATGCAGGTAGATTGGCTGTATTCAGAGAGTAACTCTAGCTACTTGTCCTGTGAACTGACTCCTATGGAGATAGACCGTTATTTGAGTAATGCTAAGGACAAGCCTGTTGCCGTGTATGTGACAAGCCCTGACTACCTGGGAAAAATCGCTGATATTCGCGGTCTTGCAAAGGTCTGCCACCGACATAATGTACTTCTCATAGTAGACAACGCTCATGGAGCATATTTGAGGTTTCTTCCTGAATCTATGCACCCAATAGACCTCGGTGCGGATTTATGCTGTGACTCCGCACATAAGACATTGCCGGTACTGACCGGAGGTGCTTATCTGCATCTTTCAGCAAAAATTGATAAGGCTGTTGGAACGCAAGCTAAAAATTCACTTATGCTCTTTGGCTCTACCAGTCCGTCCTACCTGATTCTGCAATCACTGGATATTGCCAATAAGTATTTGGAGGATTATTCTGCGAAACTAAATAACCTATTACCCAAAATTGACGCGTTCAAGGAAAGTCTCAGGCAGTACGGTTATACGCTTTACGGTAATGAACCGTTGAAGTTGACCATTGATGCAAAGCCTTTCGGTTATTCGGGTATTCAATTGGCGGATGTTTTACGCCAAGAGATAATCGAACCTGAATATGCTGACCCTGATTATGTGGTGCTAATGCTATCAGCAGAGATGACTGAGCATGAACTAAACCGTCTAAAGCAGGCACTATTTACTATATCTCCCAAAACTCCGATTGAGGAAAAAGCCCCTCGGTTTATACCCTGCCCAAAGGTGCTTGAAATACGCGAAGCAATGCTTTCCGATTCAGAGACACTGCCGGTGGAACAATGCATTGGACGTATCCTGGCTGTTCCGACAGTAGGCTGCCCGCCAGCAGTCCCAATCTTGGTTTGCGGAGAACGGATTGATGAACACGCGATAAAATGCTTCAAATATTACGGCATTGATGATTGCTGTATTGTAAAAATCAAATAGAAATTTTATAATGATTGTAGAACGTGGAAACGCAAAACGTTTCCACAAAAGCCGATAATTCGGCTTTCAAGCAATCAAATTTCGTAAATTTCGATTGCTTTTCTACATCATTGCAATGGCCGTTGTCAAATTTTCCTTGAAAATTTGTTAACAAATCAAAGATTTGGTGTGGAAATGACACTTTCAGGGTCATTTCCACGTTCAACTGCCATTATATAATTTTTTTGTTGAAAAATTTAGGTCAATGCATTATACTGTTAAAATAGTTATAGTGCATTGACTTTTTTTATTGTTAAGCAAAGGAGTTAAAATATGAAATTAGGTATCGTAGGATTGCCGAATGTCGGTAAATCAACCCTTTTTAATGCTATTACAAACGCAGGTGCACAGTCTGCTAACTACCCTTTCTGTACAATTGAGCCGAATGTCGGTATGGTTAGTGTTCCCGACGAGCGTTTAGACAAATTAGCAGAAATGTACCATCCTCAAAAATTCACACCCGCCGTTATCGAGTTTGTCGATATTGCAGGTTTAGTTAAAGGAGCATCAAAGGGCGAAGGTTTGGGCAACAAATTTTTATCCCACATTCGTGAGGTTGATGCCATTGTTCACGTTGTCCGTTGCTTTGAAAATGACGATATTATCCACGTTGAAGGCTCGGTTGACCCTGGCCGTGACATTGAAACAATCAATTTGGAGCTTATTTTATCCGACCTTGAGATTTTGGAACGCCGTTTAGACAAGGCAAACAAGGCTTTAAAGGGTGACAAATCTTATCAGGCAGAGGTTAATTTTTTAAAGCGTTTGATTTCAGAATTAGAGGGTGGCAAAACCGCACGTGCAGTTGAGGTTGACGAAAATGAAGCCGCTATCCTCAATACAATCGAGCTTTTAACCTCAAAGCCGGTTATTTACGCCTGCAATATGAGCGAAGACGATTTCCAAGGCGGTATCGACTCTAATACCCGTTACAACGCAGTTAAAGCCATCGCTGCCCAAGAAGGTGCTGAAACCTTGCCGATTTGTGCCGCTTTAGAAGCCGATATGGCTGAAATGGAAGAAGACGAGAAAAAGATGTTCTTGGAGGAATTAGGTCTTGACAAATCAGGTCTTGACCGCCTTATTCAAACCTGCTACTCTTTGCTCGGTCTTATCTCCTACCTCACTGCAGGACAACCTGAGGTCAGAGCCTGGACAATTAAAAAAGGCACAAAAGCCCCCGGTGCTGCCGGCAAAATCCACAGTGACTTTGAAAAAGGCTTTATTCGTGCCGAGGTTGTAGCATATAAGGATTTAATTGCCTGCGGTAGCGATGACAAAGCTCTTATCGCCGCCAAAGAAAAAGGCTTGGTACGAAGCGAAGGTAAGGAATACGTTATGCAGGACGGCGACGTTGTACATTTCTTGTTTAACGTTTAATATTGTATAATACTTTAAACATAAAAAGTCCCTCTCAGCCGAGAGGGACTTTTATTATTTGTTTTATTTTTGGAATTAGTACATTCCGCCTGCACCGGCTGCAGCTGCTGCTGCAGCATCAGCCTTCGGGTCGGGTTTATCGGCTACGATAGACTCTGTTGTGAGTACCATAGATGCAACCGAAGCGGCATTCTGCAATGCAGAACGGGTAACCTTAGTCGGGTCAACGATGCCTGCCTCGAGCATATCGGTGTAAACCTCGCTGTAAGCGTCAAAGCCGTAGTTAGCCTTGCCTGAACATACAATTTTATCAACAATAACCGAGCCTTCAAGACCTGCGTTGAAAGCAATCTGACGAATAGGTGCTTCCAAAGCCGAGAGAACGATTGATACACCGGTCTTAACGTCACCGTCAACAGTTGTCAAAAGCTCCTTAACCGAGTTGATAGCGTTAACCAATGCAACGCCACCGCCGGCTACGATACCCTCTTCAACAGCGGCTTTAGTAGCAGCAAGGGCATCCTCAATGCGGAGTTTCTTGTCCTTCATTTCAACTTCGGTAGCGGCACCAACCTTGATTACTGCAACGCCGCCTGACAATTTTGCCAAACGCTCCTGCAACTTCTCACGGTCGAAATCGGAAGTAGTTGTTTCAATCTGCTTTCTGATTTGACCGATACGGCTCTTGATATCCTCGGACTTGCCTGCACCGTCAACAATAATGGTGTTTTCCTTACCAATTTTAACCTGACGTGCACGACCAAGCATATCAATGGATGTATCCTTAAGCTCAAAGCCAAGCTCACTCGATACAACCTGACCGCCGGTGAGGATTGCGATATCCTGAAGCATTTCTTTTCTTCTGTCGCCAAAACCGGGAGCCTTAACTGCTACACAAGTAAATGTTCCGCGGAGTTTGTTAACGATAAGGGTAGATAATGCTTCACCCTCAACATCTTCAGCAACGATAAGCAACTTACCGCCACCCTGAACCATTTGCTCTAAGAGAGGTAAAATTTCCTGAATGCTGGAAATCTTCTTATCGGTAATAAGAATGAACGGGTCATCCAAAACAGCTTCCATTTTATCTGTGTCGGTAGCCATATAAGGAGTGATATATCCTCGGTCAAACTGCATACCCTCAACAACCTCGGAATAGGTTTCGGCAGTTTTGGATTCCTCAACGGTAATAACACCGTCAGAAGATACTTTATCCATAGCCTCGGCAATTAACTTACCGATAAACTCATCACCTGCAGAAATGGTAGCAACACGGGCAATATCGTCTGCACCGTTAACCTTTTTAGAGTTGCCGACAACAGTCTTAACTGCAGTATCAACTGCCAAGCTGATACCCTTTTTCAATACCATCGGGTTTGCACCTGCGGCAACGTTCTTCATACCCTCTCGGATGAGTGCCTGTGCCAAAACAGTAGCGGTGGTTGTACCGTCACCTGCACAGTCGTTAGTCTTGGTAGCAACCTCTTTAACAAGGCTTGCACCCATATTTTCAAACGGGTCATCCAACTCAACATCTTTAGCAATGGTAACACCGTCGTTAGTAATAAGCGGTGCACCGAATTTTTTATCCAATACTACGTTTCTGCCTTTAGGTCCTAATGTAACCTTAACAGCATCGGCAAGCTTATCAACGCCTGCCTGAAGTGCTTTTCTGGCGTCCTCGCCAAAAAGAATTTCTTTAGCCATTTTATATCTCTCCTTATTCTACAATTGCAAGAATATCCGACTGACGAACAATGCTGTACTCTACACCGTCAATCTTAACGGGGCTGCCTGCATATTGAGCAGTGATAACCTTGTCACCGACTTTTACATACATCTTAACCTCGTTACCGTCAACAATACCGCCGGGGCCTACTGCAGTAACCTCGGAAATTTGGGGTTTCTCTTTAGCCGAACCTGCAAGAATAATACCGCTTTGGGTAGTTTCCTCTGCCTCAACCGATTTAATAACAACACGGTCCAATAAAGGCTTAATAGTCATAATAATTACCTCCTGTAATTTATTATTATCATCAAATTAGCACTCTTTAACTTCGAGTGCTAATACATATTTTAGCACGTATTTCAAAAAAATCAAGTACTTTTGTAAAATTTTCCAAAATATTTTATTAATTTCAAGAATTAAGTGCTACAATACCAAGGTTCAGATAAAATGCAAAGCCACACCACGCAAGATACGGTAATAGCAACCATGCAGACTTACGGTCGATTCGGTGAAACACCAAGAAGGTTAATATAACGGTGATAATAAGCAAGGCTAACCAAAACAAAGCAAATTTAGCGGCTTCAAATCTAAAGAAAATGACAGGCCAAAGAATATTTATGAAAAGCTGTACTAAATAAAACTTAATTGCAATACCTTTATCAAGGTCACGCGAGGCGGCTATATTCCCTGCTGCCCAACCTATTATAATATACAAAAGCGTCCAAACAACCGGGAAAACCCAACTAGGCGGTGAAAGAGGCGGTTTTTCAACCATTTTATAAACATCGTAATTACCCGAAAGTAAAGTGCCTAATCCCCCTGCAACAAGAGTTATAGCAACCCATATCAGTTGTGTTTTGTACTTTTTAATAAAGCTTTTAATCTTGTTCATTGTTATCCCTCCAAATTAAATATATGTTGATTTTTATTAGGATAATCATTAATAGAAAAATAATATTAAGCAATCACTTGAAAATGTTATTTTATCATATTATATAATATTTAGAAATATTATTTATTACTAATCATTATAATATTCTCAAGGATGTGATAAAATGCGACCGCTAAAAGAACGTATCAGCATTACCATAGACAATGATATTCTTGAAAAAGCAAAGGCTTTAGCCGAATACGACGACCGCTCACTTTCGCAGTTCATCAACATTGCGGTTAAAGAATATGTCAAAAAGCTTGAAGCAAAAAATTAAAAATAACCATAACTAAAACCACCGAAAAACCGGTGGTTTTAGTTAATTTTCAAAGAGGTTCATTTATGTCTGATAACAAATCAAAATTCAAGTCCGATATTTTTATATTTACCCTGATTATTTTAATCTTCGGCGGACTTATTATTGCGTCTACATTCCAATACTACAAAATTGACAACGATGCCAAAGACAACACCGTATCGTTTGATTTCTGCACTTCGAAAAAAAGCGATACATCCTCTGCCAACTCTAACAGCAAAAACCTTATAAACATTAATACGGCTTCAGAAGAAGAACTTAACCATCTTCCCGGTATCGGTGCTAAAAAGGCTCAAGCCATTGTTGACCACCGCGAAAATTTTGGTGATTTCAAATCAATTAACGATATAACCAACGTTGAAGGCATCGGCGACGTCACTTTCGAAAAAATCAAAGACCTGATTACGGTTGGATAAAACTAAAGGACAGATGCAACGCTGAACTGCCCCATTTTGTGCGGACAGTACAAAAAAGACCTTTATGGTAGTTGAAATTAAATTTTAAGCAACATACTGACATCGCTTTTCGAGTGGTGTCAGTTTTGTTTTTAGTTGTATTCTTTGGTTATTGTAAAAATG